>CBCPND010000045.1:0-6844 GCA_965120395.1 uncultured Helicobacter sp. | reverse complement strand
TGTGCCTTATAGCTTGCAAGAGAATTTGGATTTGCTAAAAAATGCTGGATTTAGGAGCGTTGAAGTGCTGTTTAAATGGGTGAATTTCGGCACACTCATTGCAAAGAAGTAATTACATTATAATCAACTCATTATAAATCTTACGCCATTAATTCTAGGAATATTTTTAAGATTCTTGCTGTTGTGTGTGATTTTATATATAATGCTACTTTTATTTTGGAGTTTTGCTAGGTAATGTTTTTCTTTTCTATTGAATTTGGGGTTATATTTTTTATATTTTTCCTTTTGTATTGGGGTTTGCATAAAAATTACAATATTCAAAATTTTCTTATTTTAGCTTTTAACTATTTTATTTTATTTTATTTTGGAGGCTTTTATTTTGGACTGGTTTTAGCGTGTTATACACTTTTTATTTATGCAGCTTCAATGGCTATAGCTAAAAGTGGCTCAAGGACTATATTTTTAGCGATGATCGCATTTTGCGTGCTAAATTTAAGCTTTTTTAAATATTATCCAAATTTCAAAGATGGCTTTGAGGCTTTATTGATATTTTTTGGGCTTAAAGTTGTGAGTGTGGATATTTTATTTCCTTTGGGGATTAGCTTTTATACTTTTGCGTCTATTACTTATTTGCGCGCGGTTTATGAAGCAAGAAATTTCATAGAATCCAAAACCCTAAATCCAAAACTTGAGAATCTACCAAATCTTGCTACTTATCTTTCATTTTTTCCGACAATTATCGCAGGTCCGATTATGCGAAGTGATTTTTTCTTCGCACAACTCCATAAACAGCGTATTTGGCGACAAAAAAATGCAAATATTGCCATAATTTTATTGCTTTTTGGAATCATAAAAAAGGTGCTCATCGCTACATATATGCAAGAATACTCAAGCCCAATTCTTATAAACCCTCTGCAATACAACATCATTGAGCTGATTTTAGGTATTAGTAGTTATAGCGTGCAGATTTATTGTGATTTTAGCGGATATGTAAATTTGGTAGCGGCTTTTGCACTAATGCTAGGGTTTTATTTGCCACCGAATTTTAATATGCCATATCTCGCGCAGAATCTAAAGGATTTCTGGGCGCGTTGGCATATAAGCCTATCGAGCTTTATTCGAGATTTTATTTATATTCCTTTAGGTGGCTCGAGGAAGGGATTTTTCCTAACACAAATGTTTGTGCTTATTTCATTTTTGCTTTCAGGGATTTGGCACGGCAGCACAATCAATTTTATGATTTGGGGGCTACTACACGGGTTTGGACTTGTGGTGTTAAACATCGCTAAGAAGCTGGATTTTAGCCTTGAAGGAATTATATTTGGAAGATTTTTTAGCTCGCTCATTACATTTATGTTTGTTACATTTGCGTGGATTTTCTTTTGTTATGCAGAAATCGAGGATTCTATAATGTTTTTAAGTGCATTTGGCGAGAATCTTTATAAGCCTATCGAGCTTAAAGAAGTGATTATTTTATGTTTTGGTTTTGTAATTTTTATGCTTTATCCTTTGGCTAGAAATCTTGAGCGACAATGCAGATTCTATTTTTATTTTATCCCAACGATACTTAAGCCCGTTGCCGTGGGGATTATTTTAGTGATAATTTTTTGCTTTATGCCAAATGGGATTCCAAATTTTATTTATGCGGCATTTTAGATGAAGATACGAGATTTTATATTCACCATTATTGTGGGCTTTGTAATTGTGATTGCACTAATGAATAAGAGCATTCACTCTTACATCGAGCAAAAATACCACATAAGTCTTTTTGATGTGGATAATGAGATTCTAATCGCAATTAGAATGCCAAGTCTTTGGCTAGATTCTATGCGAGAGAAAATCTTCTCAAATCAAGAATATCTCACAGCACCAAATCAAGAAGATCAAGAAAATTTAGAACCTAAAGAAGAAATAACCGAGCCAGAAATTCACTATCCGCTTATCACGCAAGAAGGCAAAATTATCCTAAAGCCAAATTCTACATTTTTACTTATTGGAGATTCTATGATGCAAGGCGTTGGCTTAACGCTTGCAAGAGAACTCCAAAAGCTTAAAATAAATGTCATCAACCTCTCCAAGCAAAGCACTGGGCTTACTTATGCAAGCTTTTTTGACTGGAATCAAACGCTAAAAGATACCTTTAATAAGAATCCAAATATTGATGTTGTCGTAATGATGGTTGGCGCAAATGATCCTTACAATATGCCAAAAATTAAGTTTAAATCAGAAAAATGGCTTGAGATTTATAACGATCGTATTGCGGATATAATTGATACAACTTTGCAAAATGAAGCGGTTATCGCATGGTATGAAGCACCGATCGTGCACAAAGAGCCACTTAATGGAAATCTACAATTCTTAAATGAGCTTTATAAAACCCACATTCAAGAAAAAGATCAAGTCTTTCTAGAATCTAATTTAGTGCTTTGTCCGGATGGGATTTACACTTCTTATCTTAAGGATTCTCAAGGTAAAAGTTTGCGTGTGCGCGGGTCTGATGGGATTCATTTTAGCACTTATGGCTCAAAACTTTTAAGCAGGCTTTTACTTGAGAGATTAGAGATTTTACCAGATGAAGATTTGGATGAAAATTTAGCTGAGAATCTAGAATCTAGCACGGATTCTAATCAAATCACACAAAAGTCTATAGAACCCGCTAAATCTGCTATACAGACACCATTTATACAAACTCCTTTAGACATTGACTCATCAGATTCTAAACCACCTCTACCACCATCACAGGCACCAAGCCTACAACAGCAAATGTCAGATAATAACACTCCATTGCTCGAGCAAGGGCAACCCACAGATTCTGATCTATTGGATTTATAAGGAAATTGATGTTTAAAAAAATAGCGGTTTTATTTTGTATGGTATTTGTAATTAGCGGATTTTGTGCAAACAAAACAATAATATCCACCCAAAAATCAACAAAAGCTAAATCTACTAGAGCAAAAAATCCACCCATCCCTTCACTTCAAACCATAGAAAATGTGATTAAAAATGGCGTGGTAATCGACTTTGGTGATGGCAATATCCAAGATTTAGCTAAAAAATTCACAACCAAAAATGATTTAAAAATCCACTTTTTTGGAGATTCTCACATCGCTGCAGATTCTATCCCGCATCAGTGGCGCATAGCTCTAGCTAACACAAACTCCATAGGTTTTGCTTATCCATTATTCCCAAAATATCATCAAAATCTACTCATAGCCCAAAAATCACAATTTTTTGAGATCTATAATTCTAGAATTTATTCTTACTCAAATTATCCCTTAGGAGGTGTAATCGCAAGGGCAAAAAACGAAAAAGCAAATCTTAGAATATCCTTAAACTTTACACCAGATAATCAAAGATTCTTAACCCAAATCACATTTAAATCCCCAAATCTTTTAGGTGCATTTGTTGTGACAGATTTTGCTGGCAAAAGCTTTAGACTTGCCTCAAAAATGCCAAATACTTGGGAGATAAGCGAGCCTATAAGTTTGCGCTTTCCTATCACGATTCAAGCTTTAATGCCAAATGTGATGCTTGGAGGATATTTTATCTATAATTCAAATATCAATAATTTTATCTCACATTCCTCTGCAAATGGCGTAAGGAGTGATATCTACCTAAAATGGGATCAAAATACCTTAAAAAAGCAGCTTGAAATCTTGCAATATGACTTAATCGTGCTTTGCTATGGCTCTAATGATGCTATGATTGGCACATTTAATGAAGCAAACTTTATGCAAAATTACAAAAATCTTATAGCCCTTTTGCGTCAAACAAACCCAAATGCTACAATTTTAATAATGGGACCTCCGAAAGTTGTGATAAAGCATAAAAATGCTTCAAAATACACTCTTACACCAAATTCAGATTCTGTAAGAAAGGCAATAGCAAAGCTCGCAAAAAATGAAAAAACACTCTATTTTGATATGTATGAGATTATGGAAAAAACGGGTGGAAAGGATAAATGGATCAAAGTCGGACTCTCAAAGCAAGATACACATCTTACGCCTTATGGCTATCGCGCGGTTGCTGATGCGATGTATAGCGGATTGCAAAAATTATTAAAGGATAAAGCTACACAAACTACAAATATCGAAAATACTGAGGCTTATCAATGGCAAGATTTAGATAAAACCAACCCAGAATCCGAATTACTAGAACCTAAAGTCAATAATCCATCAAATCTAGATTCTCCTATGTTAAAAATGCCACAAAACGATGTTCCAGAGGAGATTTGGCAAGATCTACAAATTAGGGATTTAGATAGCGATTCATCACAAAATATAAGAAACCAAAGTCAAGAGAGATTGTAGGGTTAATATTTATTGTTTGGTTCTATTAAATTATTCTATTGATTTTATAAAATAGCAATATCAATAAGTTATAGCTACAATAAGCCTGAAGTCCTAAAAACCAAATCTTATAAAAATTTCTGCTATAATTTGGCTTTTACAAAAGGAGTGTGAATGATTATTTTAGGCATATCAGCATATTATCACGACAGTGCCATAGCTTTGCTAGAAAATGATAAGATTTTATTTGCAATCCAAGAAGAGCGCCTCTCACGCAAAAAAGGCGATGATTCTTTCCCTAGACTTTCTATAATCGAAGGTATTAAATTTCTAAATTCTAATGGGGGGGGGGCAGATAAAAGTTTAGATTCTATAAATTCTCAAAATTCTAGCCCTACTTTAGATTCTGCAGATTCTAACTTTACTTTTTCACAAGATTTTACTTTAGATTCTATTGATTGCTTTGTTTTTTATGATAAGCCTTTTTTAAAGTTTGAGCGCCTTTTAGAGACATATTTCACAACAGCCCCAAAGGGATTTTTAAGCTTTCTTAAGGCAATTCCAGTGTGGCTTAAAGATAAACTTTTCTTAAAAGAAACCCTAGCACGCGAACTTTGCAAAGTCTATCAAGAACTCTACCCATACAAAAGCAAATCCCAAATCAAAGCCTTCAAGCAAAAAGTCCTTAATAATCTCTACTTTAGCGAACATCACTTAAGCCACGCTGCAAGTGCGTTTTTCCCAAGTCCATTTGAAGAATCTGCTATCTTGGTTATCGATGGTGTTGGCGAGTGGAGCACAACCACAATCGCACAAGGCAAGCAAAACCACATAGAGATTCTGAAAGAATTACACTTTCCGCATTCTTTGGGGCTTTTATATTCTGCTTTTACCTATTACACAGGCTTTAAAGTAAATTCTGGAGAGTATAAAGTTATGGGATTAGCGCCTTATGGAGAGCCAAAATATGTGGATTTGATTAAAAAGTATTTGATTGACATTAAAGATGACGGAAGTTTCGCGCTTAATATGAAGTATTTCTCTTACACTTATGGGCTTAAAATGACGAACAAAGCTTTTGATGAGCTTTTCTCACATAATAAGCGAAAGCCAGAATCAGCACTCACGCAAGCACATTTTGACCTTGCTGCTTCTATCCAAGTGGTTACAGAAGAGATAATGCTAAAACTTGCTTCTCACGCTTTAAAAATCACAAATTATAAAAACCTCGTTTTAAGCGGTGGAGTGGCGCTAAATTGCGTAGGCAATGGCAAAATCTATAAACAGCTAAAAGATAAAGGGCTTTTAGAGAATCTATGGATTCAGCCTGCAAGCGGAGATTCTGGAAGCGCGCTAGGTTGTGCTTTAGCGCTTTATTATATGGAGTTTGGCAAAGCTAAAGAATCTAAAAGCAAGCCCAATCTAGAATCTAGAAAAAATAATGATGAAAAAAGCACTAAAAAGATTCTAGAATCCAAATATTACGCGCAAGATTCCACACTAGATTTTATACAAGATTCTATGCGCGGCTCTTATCTTGGCTTAAGCTATAGCAATGATGAAGTAGAATCTGTTTTAAAGGCACAAGGTGCGATTTATCAAAAGCATAGCTTTGAAGAAATTATAGACATCACGGCTAAAGCTTTAAGTGAGGGCAAAATCATCGGCTGGCATCAAGGGCGATGTGAGTTTGGTCCGCGCGCACTAGGTGCTAGATCGATAATTGGCGATGCGCGCAATACAACTATGCAAAAGACAATGAACCTAAAAATCAAATATCGAGAATCCTTCCGTCCGTTTGCACCAAGCGTGCTAGATTCTGAGGTTAGCAAGTGGTTTGAGCTAGATTGTGCTTCACCTTATATGCTGCTTGTCGCACCTGTTAAGACAAGCAAATGCTATAAAATGAGCGATAAAGAACAAAATCTCTTTGGCATTGATAAGCTTAATATCGTGCGCAGTGAGATTCCAAGCGTTACGCATATTAATTATTCCGCTAGAATCCAAAGCGTTCATAAAGAGACAAACCCCAAATATTACGCACTTTTAAGCAGATTCTATGAGATCACTTCTTGTCCGGTGATTGTTAATACAAGCTTTAATGTGCGTGGAGAGCCAATCGTGTGTAGTCCAAAAGATAGCTTTAGCTGCTTTATGGGGACTGAGATGGATATGCTAGTCATCGAGGATTTCGTGCTATATAAAGATGCGCAAAGCGCACAAAACAAAGCAAAATACAAGAATCTTAAAGACAGCTATGAGCTTGATTAGAGCCTTAAGATTTGCTTAATAACTTTAAAGGGGAAAAGATGAGAATCTTTAAAATTTTTAAAACTTACATTTTTTGGGCTATTGTTGGCATTATTTTAATGCCTATTATCTTAAAGCTAGATGGAGTAATACAAAAGGATTTTAACTTTAGTATCGTGCCTTTTGCAATAATTGGGGTATATTGGTTTGTGTTTTTTGTGATTGCAAGTGTTAAATCAGATTCTAGAAAAAAGCTTATATTTGCCTACATTAGTGTGCTTCCACTGTGCCTTAGTATTGGTGAA
>CBCPND010000044.1:0-19756 GCA_965120395.1 uncultured Helicobacter sp. | reverse complement strand
TCCAATACGGATTCTCATAAGTTAGATTCTACCAATTTAGATCCTGTCCTAATTCTGCCTTCTAGCAATCTCAAAGATTCTGGATTTTATTTTTAAGATACGCTCTTGCCCATCATAAATTTAAACAAGACTTAGGCTATAGCATTTAGAATGTGCTATCACATTACTTCTCACTCAAGAGAAGCAAATAAGCCAAACCTACCTGTAATGCTTTCTCTGCGATATGAGAATAGATTCTCCTCGCAGCACGAGCAAACAGGTAGAATCTCGATATGTGTAGAATCTATGCCATTTTCTTGGCACTCATCTTTAAGCATCGCGATTAAATCAAGGAAAATGCGATTATCGCGCTTGATTAGGTATTTTAACGAGAATTTTGAGGCAATATCTTTGGCTAAATCTTGGCTAATCTCATAGCAGCACACGCGAATTGAAGCACCGATAAAAATGAGCAAATCATTTGTCTGGCTACCAAGGGCGTGCATTTTTTGCAAGGCTTTTGTGAGAATCTTTAAGCACACGCCAGCTCTTCCAGCGTGAAGAAGACAAAAAATATGTAACTTCGGATCATATATCAAAATCGGATTGCAATCTGCAACCATAACCAACGCTACAAATCTAGAATCCGCACACAAGATTCCATCGCCATTTCCTAGCAGAATCTCGGTATTTTTGAGTTTATGTCGCACAGATTTAGATTTTATGATTTTAGATTCTAATATTCTATTAGAGTGGATTTGATTAAGCCACAAAAGCGTTTTATTAGGGAAAAACTCAAGCATAATACTTTGGCGATTAGCACGCACGAAAGTTTGATTATCTCCTGTGTGGTAGCCGAGATTTAGGCTTTCGTATGGAGATTTACTACTACCACTTAGGCGCGAAGTGAGAATAAAGCGGATTTTATGTGATTTAAAAAGCTTGCTATGAGAATCGTCATAAAAGATTTTTTGCATTTTTATCCTTATGATTTCGATAAACAGATAATGTTAATTAAACATTAAACTATATAAACTCCTTGACAAAATATAACAAAAAATATACAATATCCGCAAGCCTGTAAATTTTATTAACAAGGAGTTTTGTATGAAATTTCAAAGAATAATCCTAAGTGGATTGTTAGCGGTGTTAGGTTTGGTGTTTGTAGCGTGTGGTAATTCAAGCACACCAGAAAGTGTAGTGGTATCTTATGTAGAAAGCGTGGCAGCTGGCGATGCAAAAAAGGTTTTAGCTTTTGTTGATACAAGTTCTGCACAAGGTGATGCCCAAGAGAAGGTAGCAGAGAGTAAAGTATCTGTGCTTGTTGAAGCTTCTAAGGCAGAGATTGATAGTGCTGGTGGGCTAAAAGAAGTGGTTGTGCTATCAAAAAAAGAAGAGGAAAACGATAAAGTGAAGGTAGAAGTTGAAATACGCCTTAATGATGGCACAAACAAGATAGAAACTATTGATTTTGTTAAAGTCAAAGGCGATTGGAAGGTTTCTTTATAATTTTGAGGTAAAGTCTTTTTGAAGCTTGCTAGAATTTGCGGTATTGTAGCCTTCTTTATCGCAATTCTTGGGGCTTTTATATATAACTTCACACATCGTGATATTACACCACAAACACTTACATTGCAAGACATTCAGGATATGCCAGAGATTCTAGTCGGTGATATTGTATTTCGACAAGGAATTGGCGTTGAAAGCGATATTATCCAAAAGCTAAGCAATAGTTTGTATAGCCACATTGGAATCGTTGTGCAAACTAATCCTGTTATGATTTTACACGCTACTACGGATGATGATTTAACAAAGCCAAATCAAGTTATTATAAGCACTCTAGAATCTTTCTTATCTCGTGCGAGAAAGATAGCTATCAAGCGTTTTGACTTGTCTTCGCACGCTTATAGAGAAATCTCAACAAAGATGCAAGATAAGTATTTGGGCAAAGATTTTATTCTAAATACCACATCAGAAGCGTTTTATTGCACAAGTTTGATAGAGGAGATTATAGGGGCGTTATGTGACACTTGAGGTTAAGTATATTGATGTAAAAGTGCCACTTTTTAATGGTAGTTATCTTTTTCCACAAGCGTTTTTTGAGAATACGCAGTCTTTGCTTGTTTATGAATCCTACTGATTTTATCATCTTTAATTTTAAGATATTTATATTTGCATAGATTCCTTGACAAAGGCACTATAAATCTTATATAATTATATCTTTTATTTTTTTGCTGGTTTAGCTCAGTTGGTAGAGCATCTGCCTTGTAAGCAGAGGGTCGGGGGTTCAAGTCCCTTAACCAGCTCCATTCCAAACTCTTAACAGAATATTTCTGCTTCAGTGTTTGACCGGTTTTTGCTGTTTGGTGAGATACTCAAGTGGCCAACGAGGGCAGACTGTAAATCTGCTGACTTTGTCTTCCGTGGTTCGAATCCACGTCTCACCACCACTAGATTAGCCATCTTTGGTTAAAAAGACAGTATTTTGCGGGAATAGCTCAGTTGGCTAGAGCATCAGCCTTCCAAGCTGAGGGTCGCGGGTTCGAGCCCCGTTTCCCGCTCCATATACTGGGAGCTGAAATCATATCTGCTCTCTTGTATAATTTATAGTGCCCATATAGCTCAGTGGCAGAGCACTTCCTTGGTAAGGAAGAGGTCGGCGGTTCAATCCCGCTTATGGGCTCCAGTTTAGTTTAGCCAAGTTTGTATTCTGCTTTAATATTTTTTAAAGAACTTTAGAGTAGAATTTGCGACTTTAATTTTTAGAGGAGATTCTTATGGCAAAAGAAAAATTTGTAAAGAACAAGCCGCACGTAAATATTGGAACAATCGGACACGTGGATCACGGTAAAACAACCTTAAGTGCTGCAATTTCTGCTGTGCTAGCCACAAAAGGTCTTGCAGAGTTGAAAGATTATGACAAAATAGATAATGCTCCAGAAGAGAGAGAAAGAGGGATTACAATCGCTACTTCTCACATTGAGTATGAGACAGAAAATCGTCACTATGCGCATGTAGATTGCCCAGGGCACGCTGATTATGTGAAAAATATGATTACAGGTGCAGCGCAAATGGATGGTGCGATTCTTGTTGTTTCTGCAGCAGATGGTCCTATGCCACAAACTCGTGAGCATATCTTGTTATCTCGTCAAGTAGGCGTCCCTTATATTGTGGTTTTCTTAAATAAGCAAGATATGGTTGATGATCAAGAATTACTAGATTTGGTCGAAATGGAAGTAAGAGAGCTATTGAGTGCTTATGAATTCCCAGGTGATGCAACGCCAATCATAGCAGGTTCTGCTTTAAAAGCGTTAGAAGAAGCAAAAGCTGGCAATGTTGGAGAATGGGGAGAAAAAGTCCTTAAACTAATGGCTGAGGTAGATTCTTATATCCCAACTCCAGAAAGAGATACAGAAAAGACATTCTTAATGCCAGTAGAAGATGTCTTCTCAATTGCTGGTCGTGGGACAGTTGTGACAGGAAGAATCGAAAGAGGTGTCGTTAAGGTTGGTGATGAAGTAGAGATCGTAGGTATTCGCGATACGCAAAAAACAACCGTAACAGGCGTAGAAATGTTTAGAAAAGAGCTTGATAAAGGTGAAGCGGGGGATAATGTCGGAATCCTTTTAAGAGGAACAAAGAAAGAAGAAGTAGAAAGAGGTATGGTTTTATGTAAGCCCGGCTCAATCACTCCTCATAAAAAATTTGAAGGTGAAATCTATGTCCTCTCTAAAGAGGAAGGAGGAAGGCATACACCATTCTTTGATGGTTATCGACCACAATTTTATGTGCGCACCACAGATGTTACTGGCTCGATTAAATTGCCTGAAGGTGTAGAAATGGTTATGCCAGGTGATAATGTAAAAATTACAGTTGAACTTATCAATCCAATTGCCCTTGAATTAGGGACAAAATTTGCGATTCGCGAAGGTGGTAGAACAGTTGGAGCTGGTGTTGTAAGCAAAATTATTGAATAGGTAAGCAAATGGCTAAAGGCAATGTAATTAAGATTGGTTTGAAGTGTTCTGAGAGTGGTGATATTAATTATAGCACCACAAAGAATGCTAAAACTAATACAGAAAAACTGGAGCTCAAGAAGTTCTGTCCAAGATTGAATAAGCATACTGTCCATAAGGAAGTCAAGTTAAAAAGCTAACCATAAAATGGTTAGCTTTAAAGGTCAGTAGCTCCAATGGTAGAGCGTCGGTCTCCAAAACCGGTTGTTGGGGGTTCGAGTCCCTCCTGACCTGCCATTAGTTTTATAAAATAAAAAGTGAGAAAATTAAGTGATGATAACAAAACTGTTGAACTATTACAGAATGGCAAAAGAAGAATTGATGAAGGTTGTTTTTCCTACAAAGGAACAAATTCGTAATGCGCTTATTTCTGTCGTTGTCGTTGTGTTTGTGATTGCTTTATTTTTGGGGTTGGTTGATCTTATTTTGTCTGCTTCTGCATCTAGTATTTTGTGAGATTTGATTTAGGAGTGTTGGGATGTCTTTAAGTTGGTATGCTATACAAACATATTCTGGAAGTGAGCAGTCTGTTAAAAGAGCGATAGAAAATATTGTTCAAGAATATCAAATCCAAGATAGGGTG
This sequence comes from uncultured Helicobacter sp., assembly GCA_965120395.1. GTDB lineage: Bacteria > Campylobacterota > Campylobacteria > Campylobacterales > Helicobacteraceae > Helicobacter_B. The sequence goes on along the minus strand of CBCPND010000044.1, from coordinate 15,178 downwards.
AAAGAAATTATTGTTCCTACAGAAGATGTGTATGAAGTCAAAAATGGAAAGAAAAAGATGATGGAGAGGAGTTTGTATCCCGGCTATGTTTTTATCAATGTAGATCTTGATACTTCCTTATGGCATACTATTCAGTCTTTACCAAAAGTGAGTGGCTTTATCGGTGAGAGCAAGAAGCCTACACCGTTAAATAATGCAGATATTGCACATATTCTAGAAAAGGTGAAAAATCGTGCAGCTCCTAAGCCTAAAGTTTCATTTGATCCGGGTGAGGTTGTGCGCATTAATGATGGTCCTTTTGCGAATTTCACGGCTACGGTTGAGGGATATGACATCGAGCATAAAAAATTAAAATTAAATGTTTCTATTTTTGGTAGGAATACTCCTATAGAAATACTATATTCACAAGTAGAAAAAATAGTTTAAAGAGGTAAAATATGGCAAAAAAAGTAGTAGGTGAATTAAAGCTTCAGATTCCAGCAGGAAAGGCAAACCCATCTCCTCCAGTGGGTCCAGCGCTAGGTCAGAGAGGAATCAATATTATGGAATTTTGTAAGGCTTTTAATGAAAAGACAAAGGATATGGGAGATTTTAACATCCCTGTTATTATCACAGTTTATCAGGATAAAAGCTTTACATTTGTAACAAAAAAACCACCTGTTACAGATTTAATCAAAAAAATAGCAGGGATTACGAAAGGTTCAGACAATCCTCTCAAAAATAAAATAGGCAAGCTGACTTCCAAGCAAGTTGAAGAAATTGCACAAACAAAAATGGAGGATTTAAATGCAAATGATATTGAAGCGGCAAAAAAAATTGTTGTAGGCAGTGCGCGCAGTATGGGCGTTGAAATTGTAGATTGATTGGAGATAAGCTATGAAAAATAAAGTAGCCAAAAGGATTCAAAACTTACTTACAAAAATTGACAATGCGAGATTTTATGATATAGATTCTGGTATTGGTGTGGTGAAGTCACTAGCATCGGCAAAGTTTGATGAGACAGTTGAGTTGGCTTTGAGGCTTGGTGTTGATCCTCGTCACGCCGATCAAATGATTCGTGGTGCGGTCGTTTTGCCACACGGGACAGGGAAAAAGGTGCGAGTAGCTGTTTTTGCTAAAGGCATTAAAGCAGACGAAGCAAAAGAGGCAGGAGCAGATGTTGTAGGCGATGATGATTTAGCAGAAGAAATTAAAAATGGTAATATCAATTTTGATATGGTGATTGCTACACCTGATATGATGGCACTTGTTGGAAAGGTCGGGAGAATTTTAGGACCTAAAGGGCTAATGCCAAACCCAAAAACAGGCACGGTTACATTAGAGGTTGGCAAAGCTGTTACAAATGCTAAAAGTGGGCAGGTTAATTTTAGGGTTGATAAAAAGGGTAATATCCACGCTCCAATAGGCAAAGCAAGTTTCTCAGAGGATAAAATCCGTGATAATATGTTTGAGATTATCAAGACAATCAATCGTCTTAAACCAGCGAGTGCGAAGGGTAAGTTTATTAAAGGAGGAGCTCTTTCTTTGAGTATGTCCCCATCGGTGAAGTTAGACACGCAGATTCTAATGGATATTAAATAATTTTTAAGAGTGTGATTTATCTTAGACTAGAGACTACAAGGGCTTTTTAGCTTAATTGAGAATCTCCTTGTATAAGTCAGGTCTGAAAGGAGGAAAAATGACCAAAGCGGAAAAGCAAGAATTGATTGCATATCTTAATCAAGAGTTTAAAGCGGCAGATGCGCTTGTAGTTTGTGATTATAAGGGTATTGATGTCAAGACTCTTGAAGAGTTACGTGCTTCTGTGCGGCAAATTGGCGCTAAAGTCCAAGTCATTAAAAACACTTTAGCCAAGATTGCACTTAAGGATTCTAGCTACCCAGATTTAGATATTAAAGATACTAATATTTTTATTTGGGGGGCAGACCAAATTGCCCTTTCAAAAACCATTGTCAAATTTGCTGATGCAAATCAGGATAAATTTGTCATTAAAGTGGGAAGTTTTGAAAGGCAAAAGGTTGATGTAGGACACATTGTATCTATTTCTAAGCTCCCAAGCAAAGAAGAACTTATCGGTATGCTTCTGTCTGTTTGGAGTGCTCCGGCTAGATATTTTGTCACAGGACTAGATAATCTTAGAAAACAAAAAGAAAATTTATAATTGCGTAAGGAGATGAATATGGCAATAACAAAAGAAGATGTATTGGAATACATTAGCGGACTTTCTGTTTTAGAACTTTCAGAGCTTGTGAAGGCTTTTGAAGAAAAATTTGGTGTAAGTGCAGCTCCAACGGTTGTGGCTGGGGCAGCAGTAGCTGGTGGAGCAAGCGCAGCGAGTGAAGAAAAAACTGAGTTTAGTGTTATTCTCGTTGATGCTGGAGCGAATAAAATCAATGTTATTAAGGCAGTAAGGGAGATCACTGGTCTTGGTCTTAAAGAGGCGAAAGATGCCACAGAGAAAACTCCACATACCCTTAAAGAAGGCGTTAATAAAGAAGATGCCGAGGCATTTAAGAAGAAGCTTGAAGAGGCTGGAGCTAAAGCAGAAATTAAATAATATAATATGCAGTTATGCTGCATTGCCCAAATATTAGGATCTAAAGCACAGAATCTATGTTTGGGTTTGGCGCTCTAGTAGAATTCACTGGTTTTTGGTGTGTTCTGTTAGAGTGTTTGTAACTCAATAACTTCTAGAAGGACTCAATATGTCAAAAGAACAAACAAGAAATAGACTTCGAATCGATTTTGCCCAACAACAAGGTCTGGAAGTTCCTAATTTACTCCTTTTACAAAGAGATAGTTATGATTCTTTTTTACACCCAAAAGATGGCAAGGAAAGTGGCATAGAGAAGGTTTTTAAGTCGATTTTCCCCATTCAAGACGCCCAAAATAGAATCTCACTAGAATACATTGGTTGCGAATATGGCAAACCAAGATACACAATTAGAGAAGCTATGGAGCGAGGTATCACATATGCCATTCCTCTTAAAATTAAAGTGCGACTTATTCAATGGGAAAAGGATGAAAAAGGCGAAAAACTAGCTCCTAAAGACATTAAAGAGCAGGCTATTTTTATTCGCGAGATTCCATTGATGACAGATCGAACATCATTTATTATCAATGGAGTTGAAAGGGTTGTTGTGAATCAGCTTCATAGAAGCCCGGGTGTTATTTTCAAGCAAGATGAAACAAACAGCTTGACAAATAAAATTACATATATGGGGCAAATTATCCCCGATAGAGGATCTTGGCTTTATTTTGAGTATGATTCCAAGGACACACTTTTTGTTAGAATCAATAAAAGACGTAAAGTGCCAGCGACGATTTTATTTAGAGCGCTTGGCTATACGAAAATTGATATTTTAAATATGTTTTACCCTCTTTTAAAAATTAAAATTGAGCATAATAAATTTTTGACAGAGTTTAATCCTGCGGATTTTGAGGGGCGCATAGATTTTGATATTAAAAATGAAAAAGGTGAAGTTATCGTCGCATCCGGAAAGCGACTTAGCGCGAAAAAAGCAAAAGAGCTCAAGGAAAAAGGATTGGCTTGGATTGAATATCCGCTAGAAACCTTGATAAATCGCTATTTATTTGAGCCTATCGTTGATAAAAAAACAGGTGAGGTAATTTTTGATACCTTAACTCAACTCGATGATGCTAAACTAAAGAAAATTGCTGATTTAAAGATTAAAGAGTTGTGTATTATTAATGATCTGGCCACAGGTTTAGATGATTCTATTATCAATTCTTTCATTGCAGAATCTGAGACAATGAAGCAGCTTAAACAAACCGAAAAAATTGATGATGAAAACGATTTGTCCGCGATTAGAATCTACAAAGTGATGCGCCCGGGTGAGCCTGTGACAAAGGAAGTTGCAAAGCAGTTTGTGCGCCGTTTGTTTTTTGATGCAGAATCTTATGATTTAACTCGTGTAGGGCGTATGAAAATGAATCATAAGCTTGGTTTGCAAGTGCCAAACTACATTACTGTGCTGACTTTAGAGGACATTATAGAAACGACACGTTATCTAATGAAAGTGCGCAATGGGGAAGGAAGAATTGATGATAGGGATAATTTAGGTAATCGCAGAATCCGTGCCATTGGTGAGCTTTTGGCAAATGAATTGCATTCCGGACTTGTTAAGATGCAAAAATCTATTAAAGATAAACTCACAACAATGAGCGGTAGTTTTGATGCACTTATGCCTCACGATCTTATCAATGCCAAAACCATTACAAGCACGATTATTGAATTTTTCACAGGCGGGCAGCTTTCGCAGTTTATGGACCAGACAAATCCACTCTCAGAAATCACGCACAAAAGGCGATTATCTGCGCTTGGTGAGGGAGGATTAGTAAAAGAGCGTGTGGGGTTTGAGGCTAGAGATGTGCATCCTACGCATTATGGTAGAATCTGCCCTATCGAAACTCCAGAAGGTCAAAACATTGGGCTTATCAACACGATTTCAACTTTTACACTTGTTAATGATCTGGGCTTTATCGAAGCCCCTTATCGTAAGGTTGTGGATGGAAAGGTTACAGATGAGATTGTCTATCTTACAGCTACACAAGAAGATGGTAAGGTTATCGCTCCAGCAAGCACAAAACTTGATAAAAATAATAAAATTATCGAAAATCTCATTGAGACAAGGTGTAGTGGAGAGATTACATCGCGTAAGACAGATGAGGTGGATCTCATTGATTTGAGTCCAAGAATGCTTGTAGGGGTCGCAGCATCTTTGATTCCATTCTTAGAACACGATGATGCAAACAGAGCCCTAATGGGTTCAAATATGCAACGACAAGCTGTGCCTTTGCTCAAACCTGATGCTCCGCTTGTCGGAACAGGGATTGAGCAAGTGATCGCTAGAGATTCTTGGGAAGCAATAAAAGCCACAAGAGGCGGAGTCGTTGAGAAAGTAGATTCTAGAAATATCTATATTTTGGGCGAAGATGCAAATGGGGCATATATTGATGGTTATGCCTTGCAGAAGAATCTTCGCACAAATCAAAATACCTGCTTTACTCAAAAGCCAATCGTCAAACAAGGCGATGTTATTAAAGCTGGACAAATTATCGCTGATGGCGCAAGTATGGATTTAGGAGAGCTAGCGCTTGGTAAAAATATTCGCGTGGCGTTTATGCCTTGGAATGGATATAACTTTGAGGATGCGATTGTCGTAAGTGAGCGCTTAATCCGTGAAGATGCTTTTACTTCTATTCACATTTATGAGAAAGAAATTGTCGCAAGAGAGCTAAAACACGGCACAGAAGAAATTACTGCAGATATCCCAAATGTCAGAGAAGAAGAAGTAGCGCATTTAGATGAAAGTGGAATTGTTAAAATTGGAACCTATGTCACAGCTGGTATGATTTTGGTTGGTAAGGCTTCTCCTAAGGGTGAGGTCAAGCCAACACCTGAAGAGAGGCTTTTGAGAGCTATTTTTGGCGAAAAAGCAGGGCACGTTGTTAATAAGTCGCTTTATTGCCCACCTTCATTAGAAGGGGTTGTTGTTGATGTGAAGATATTCACAAAAAAAGGCTATGAAAAAGATGCGCGCGCTATTGATGCTTATGAGAAAGAAAAATCTATCCTTGATATTGAGCATCACGACAGATTGACAATGCTTAATAAAGAAGAACTATTGCGCGTTGGGCTTATGCTTTCTAAAGAGGTGCTAAGTGCGGATGCCAAGATCAATAATAAAACTTATAAAAAAGGTCAAAAGATTCCAAAGAGCGAAATCTCTGGAATCAATAGATTTGCGCTTAATACCTTGGTTAAAAGCTATTCAAAAAGTGTTCAAACCAAATATGAAAAAATCAAAGCAAATTTCTTAGAGCAAAAAAAGACTCTTGGAGAAGGACACGAAGAGAAGCTGCAGATTCTAGAAAAAGATGATATTTTGCCAAGTGGTGTTGTTAAACAAGTTAAAGTTTATATCGCCACAAAAAGAAAGCTTAAAGTTGGTGACAAAATGGCTGGAAGACACGGAAATAAAGGCATTGTAAGCAATATTGTCCCAGCTGTGGATATGCCTTATACTGCAGATGGTGAGCCAGTGGATATTGTTTTAAATCCTTTGGGTGTGCCAAGTCGTATGAATATTGGTCAGATTCTAGAGATGCATTTAGGGCTTGTTGGAAAGCGATTTGGTGAGCAGATTGAAGAGATTCTCCATAGCAAGAAAAAGGATTTTATAAAGACATTACGCCAAAAAATGCTATCTATCGCGGAATTAACAAATGATAAAGATTCTGCAATACTTGATTTAATTACAAAAAGCACAGATGAGGAGTTGTTAAAATACGCTAGTGATTGGAGTAGAGGCGTAAAATTCGCACTTCCTGTGTTTGAGGGCATTTCTCAAGAGAAATTCGATAAACTTTTTCAAGAAGCTAAAATCGATATGGATGGCAAAGTTGAGCTTTATGATGGCAAGACGGGTGAAAAAATTAGAGAGAGGGTAAATGTCGGTTATATGTATATGCTAAAGTTGCATCATTTGGTTGATGAAAAGGTTCACGCAAGAAGCACTGGACCTTATAGCCTTGTCACACAGCAACCTGTTGGTGGTAAGGCTCTATTTGGGGGGCAAAGATTTGGCGAGATGGAAGTTTGGGCGCTTGAAGCATACGGTGCGGCACACACTCTAAAAGAAATGCTGACACTAAAATCTGATGATATCATCGGGCGCGAAAATGCTTATCGATCTATTACAAAAAGTGAGCCTGTGGGAGAATCTGAGATTCCAGAGACCTTTTATGTTTTAACAAAAGAATTGCAATCTTTAGCACTTGATGTGAATGTCTTTGGTGATGAAAAAGATGAAGATGGGAATCCAAAGCCTTTAGAGATTAAAGAAGATAATCGACCAAAAGATTTTAACTCACTTCAGCTTACATTAGCAAGCCCTGAAAAGATTAGATCTTGGAGTAAGGGTGAGGTTAAAAAGCCTGAGACTATCAATTATCGCACGCTTAAACCTGAAAGAGATGGGTTATTTTGCACTAAAATCTTTGGTCCTGTGCGTGATTATGAATGTTTGTGTGGAAAGTATAAGAAGCCACGTTATAAAGGAATCGTGTGTGAGAAATGTGGCGTAGAAGTGACAACATCAAAAGTGCGCCGCTCAAGAATGGGGCATATCGAGCTTGTAACACCTGTGGCACACATTTGGTATGTAGGTTCATTGCCAAGTCGTATTGGAACATTGCTTGGCGTGAAAATGAAAGATTTAGAACGCGTGCTATATTATGAAGCATATATCGTAAAAGAAGCTGGCGAGGCATTTTATGATAATGAATCCACAAAGCCTGTTATGCGCTATGATGTGCTTAATGAAGAGCAGTATCAAAATATCAATCAACGTTTTAGTGATAAGGGATTTGTCGCTCAAATGGGTGGAGAAGCTGTTAAAGAGCTTTTAGAACAGCTTGATTTAACCGCGCTTTTACAATCTTTAAAAGAAGAGATAAAATCTACAAGCTCTGATGCTAAAAAGAAAGCAATTGTAAAAAGATTAAAAGTCGTAGAGAGTTTTATAAATTCTGGAAGTCGCCCAGAATGGATGATGCTAACAGTCCTTCCTGTGCTACCACCAGATTTGAGACCTCTTGTGGCACTTGATGGCGGGAAGTTTGCTGTGAGTGATGTGAATGACTTGTATCGTCGCGTTATCAATCGTAATCAAAGACTAAAAAGGCTTTTAGAACTTGATGCACCTGAAATCATTGTGCGCAACGAGAAAAGGATGCTTCAAGAGGCAGTTGATGCATTATTTGATAATGGTAGAAATGCAAATGCCGTAAAAGGCGCAAACAAACGCCCATTAAAATCGCTTTCAGAGATCATTAAAGGAAAACAAGGACGATTCCGCCAGAATCTACTTGGAAAACGCGTGGATTTTTCAGGACGAAGCGTAATTGTCGTTGGTCCAAATCTAAAAATGGATCAATGCGGCTTGCCTAAAAATATGGCTTTAGAATTATTTAAGCCTCACTTATTGGCTAAACTTGAAGAAAAAGGTTATGCAAGCACATTAAAGCAAGCCAAAAAGATGATTGAGCAAAAAACAAATGAGGTTTGGGAATGCTTGCAAGAAATAGTAGAGGGCTATCCTGTGCTACTTAATCGTGCCCCGACACTGCATAAGCAATCCATTCAGGCATTCCATCCAAAGCTTATTGATGGTAAGGCAATACAGCTCCATCCTCTTGTGTGTTCGGCATTTAATGCAGACTTTGATGGGGATCAAATGGCAGTGCATGTGCCATTGAGTCAAGAGGCAATCACAGAATGTAAAGTGCTTATGTTGAGCTCTATGAATATTTTGCTTCCTGCAAGTGGTAAGGCTGTGGCAGTGCCAAGCCAAGATATGGTTTTGGGGCTTTATTATTTAAGTTTAGAGAAAAAAGGTGTGCAAGGCGAATATAAACTTTTTGGGGATATTGATCAAATTATGATTGCTATTGATAGTGGTAACCTTGATATAAATGCTAAAATCCGAACAGTTATCGATAGATACACTATCACTACGACTGCTGGTAGAATGATTTTACATTCTATCTTACCAATTTCTGTGCCTCTGAATTTGTGGAATAAAGTTCTAAAGAAAAAGGACATTGGCGTGCTGATTGATTATGTGTATAAGGAAGCTGGTGTGGGCGTAACAGCGACATTTTTGGATAATCTCAAAGATTTAGGATTTAAATACGCTACAAAAGCTGGAATCTCAATCTCAGCAGCAGACATTGTTATACCAAAAGAAAAAGAAACAATTATCAATGAAGCCAAGCAGAGAGTGCGCCAAATTCAAGAGGTATTTGAGGGTGGATCAATTACCGAAGAAGAGCGCTATAATCAGATTATTGATGCTTGGATAGATGCGAGCAATAAGCTAGGTAAGATTATGAAAACACTCGTTGAAAAGGATAAAGATGGCTTTAATTCAATCTATATGATGGCAGATTCTGGGGCGAGAGGAAGTGATGCGCAAATTAGACAGCTTTCAGCGATGCGTGGCTTGATGGCTAAACCTGATGGCACCATTATTGAGACACCAATTATTTCTAACTTTAAAGAAGGCTTAAATGTGCTTGAGTATTTTAACTCAACTCATGGTGCACGAAAGGGATTAGCAGATACTGCACTTAAAACGGCAAATGCTGGATATTTGACAAGAAAGCTTATTGATGTGAGTCAGAATGTTAAGATTTCTATGGAGGATTGTGGCACACACGAAGGTGTGGAGATCACGGATATTATCGATGCTGGACGTTTGCTAGAATCTCTTGAAGAGCGTGTGTTTGGAAGAGTTCTTGCAGCAGATGTGATCGATCCAATTACAAATGAGATTCTATTTAGCACAGAGACATTGATTGATGAAAAGGCGGTAAGGAGGATTGTCGAAGCTAATGTAAAATCTGTTGTGATTAGAACTCCTGTGACTTGTAAAGCACCAAAAGGCGTGTGTGCAAAATGTTACGGGTTAAATCTTGGTGAAGGAAAAATGGTAAGACCTGGAGAGGCTATTGGAGTTATTGCTGCGCAATCAATTGGTGAGCCCGGAACTCAGCTTACATTGCGGACATTCCACGTTGGTGGAACTGCAAGCAGAACCCAAGAGGAGCGCAAGATTGAAGCAAAAAAAGAAGGCTTTATTCGCTATTATAACCTCAAGACTTGCAAGAATAAAGAGGGCAAAAATATTGTGATGAATAGGCGCAATGCGGCTGTACTGGTTGTAGAGCCAAAAATTAAAGCACCTTTTGATGGTGTATTACAGATAGAGACATCTCACGATGAGATAACAATCAATGTCAAGAATGATACACAAAAGGTGCGCTATGTCGTCCGCAAAAGTGATGTGGCAAAGCAAAATGAGTTAGCTGGCGTGAGCGGGCGATTAGAGGGTAAACTTTATATCGCACATAAAACAGGCTATGAAGTATCAGAGGGTGGAAGTATTGTTGATGTCGTCAAAGACGGCTGGAATGTTCCAAATCGTATTCCTTATGGAAGTGAGATTATTGTAGAGGATAATGCACCTATTTCACAAAGGATTACTGCCAAAGAAAAAGGTATAGTCAAATACTACTTCCTTGAGGGCGATCATCTCCATAGAGCACATAATTTTAAAGCAGGCGATATTGTCAGTGAAAAGGGAATTTTTGTTGTGATTGCTGATGAGAATGACAGAGAAGCTACTAGACATTATATCGCTAGAGATTCTAGAATCCTTGTGAATGATAATAGTAATGTGGATACAGATAGCTTAATTGCTGAACCAGTGCAAGATTCTAATAATATTATCGCAACTTGGGACCCTTACAATATGCCTGTGATTAGTGATATTGACGGGGTTGTAAGGTTTAAGGATATTATTCCAGGCTTGACTGTCGCAGAGCAGGAGGATACAGCATCAAATAGTTCAAATTTAGTAGTAAATGATTATATACCTTCTGGTTATCAACCAAGCATTATTATTGAGAATAAAAAGGAAGTAAGACAATATCCATTAGAACCCAACACATCGATTGTTATTGCAGATGGTGCGAAAGTTTCTTTAGCTGATGTTTTGGCTAGGACACCAAAAGCGACCGTTAAATCGCGCGATATTACAGGAGGTTTACCTCGAATTTCTGAATTATTTGAGGCGCGCAAACCTAAAGAAGCGGCAATTTTATCTGAAATCGATGGTATAGTGAGCTTTGGTAAGCCAGTGCGCAATAAAGAGCGTATTATCGTTACAGGTAAAGATGGAATGGTTAGTGAATATCTTGTAGATAAATCAAAGAGAATCTTAGTGCATAAAGATGAATTTGTCCATGCAGGCGAAGCAATCACTGATGGTATAACATCAAGCCACGATATCTTAAGGATTGGTGGAGAGAAGGAACTTTTAAAATTCATCGTTAATGAGGTGCAAAAAGTCTATCTTGCCCAAGGGGTGAGCATTGCTGATAAGCATGTTGAGGTTATTGTTTCTCAAATGTTGCGCCAAGTGCGTGTTATCGACCCAGGTAATACAAAGTTTGTAGAAAATGACCTTGTTAGCAAGCGACAATTTAAGGAGGAGAACGAGCGTATTATGCGATTGGGCGGTGAGCCTGCGATTGCTGAGTTGGTATTGCTAGGTATTACAAGAGCAGCCATCAGTAGTGATTCTATCATTTCTGCAGCTTCTTTCCAAGAAACGACAAAGGTTCTAACAGAGGCTAGCATTGCAGCTAAAAAGGATTCCTTAGAGGATCTAAAGGAAAATGTAGTGCTTGGTAGAATGATACCTGTAGGAACAGGACTATATAGAAATAAGCAATTCATCGTAAAAGAAAAAGATTCTGATGAAGCTATAAGATAAATCAAAGATTAAAAGGTGTAGAATTACCAATTTAAGTTAATCTCAAATACAAGGAAGGAAAATTGCCAACGATTAATCAACTTATTCGCAAAGAGCGAAAAAAAGTCATTAAAAAGACAAAGTCTCCAGCTTTAGTTGAGTGTCCACAAAGACGTGGGGTATGCACTCGCGTATATACCACGACACCAAAAAAGCCAAATTCAGCTTTAAGAAAAGTCGCCAAAGTGCGTTTAACAAGCAAAATAGAAGTAATTAGCTATATTCCAGGTGAGGGACATAATCTCCAAGAGCACTCTATTGTTTTAGTGCGCGGTGGTCGTGTTAAAGATTTGCCCGGTGTAAAATACCACATTATACGCGGTGCGCTTGATACAGCAGGCGTAGCAAAACGAAGCGTATCACGAAGTAAGTATGGTGCTAAAAAAGCTAAACCTGGTGGCGAGAAAAAATAAACTTAAGGAGAAAATAAAATGCGAAGAAGAAAGGCTCCAAGTAGGGAGATTCTAGGCGATCCTATTTATGATAATAAAGTTGTAACCAAATTCATCAACAAAATGATGTATGATGGTAAAAAAAGCATCGCTGAGAAAATTATTTATGCTGCTTTTAGTAGGATTGAAGAAAAAAGTGGAGAAAAAGGCATTGAGATTTTTGAAAAGGCTTTAGAACGTGTTAAACCACTTGTAGAGGTAAGAAGTAGGCGCGTTGGTGGGGCGACATATCAAGTGCCTGTTGAGGTGCGTCCTGTGCGTCAGCAATCCTTATCAATTCGTTGGATTCTAGAAGCCACACGAAAGCGAAATGAGCGCACGATGGTTGAGCGATTAGCAAATGAACTTATTGATGCTGCAAATGATAGGGGTGCTGCATTTAAGAAAAAAGAAGATGTGCATAAAATGGCAGAAGCAAACAAGGCTTTTGCGCATTATCGTTGGTAGATTCTAAAAAACATAATGATTAATAATAAAAAGGATTATGTATGGCAAGGAAAACCCCGCTAAATAAGATTAGAAATATTGGAATCGCGGCACATATCGATGCCGGGAAGACAACAACTTCGGAGCGCATTTTATTCTATACAGGCGTGAGCCATAAAATAGGTGAGGTCCATGATGGCGCAGCGACAATGGATTGGATGGAGCAAGAAAAAGAAAGAGGTATCACTATTACTTCTGCTGCGACAACTTGCTTTTGGAGAGATTATCAAATAAATCTTATTGACACTCCCGGACACGTAGATTTTACAATTGAAGTTGAGCGGTCAATGCGTGTTTTAGATGGTGCAGTGGCTGTTTTTTGCTCTGTGGGTGGCGTGCAGCCTCAAAGCGAGACTGTATGGAGACAAGCCAATAAATATGGTGTGCCAAGACTCGTTTTTGTTAATAAGATGGATAGAATCGGGGCAAATTTCTATAATGTAGAATCTCAAATCAAGCAAAGATTAAAGGCAAATCCAGTGCCTATTAATATTCCAATTGGCGCAGAGGATTCTTTTAGGGGTGTGATTGACATTATTCAAATGAAAGCCATTGTGTGGAATGATGAGACAATGGGCGCAAAATACGACATCGAAGAGATTCCAGCGGATCTTAAAGATAAGGCTATGGAGTATAGAGAGAAGCTTTTAGAAGCGGCAGCTGAGCAAGATGAAGCTTTGATGGAAAAATATCTTGGTGGAGAGGAATTGAGCGTTGAGGAGATTAAAAAGGGTATTAAAATAGGTTGTCATAATATGAGCTTAATTCCGATGTTGTGCGGATCTAGCTTTAAGAACAAGGGTGTGCAAACCTTGCTTGATGCGGTTGTAGATTTTCTGCCTGCACCTACAGAAGTTGTGGATATTAAAGGTATCGATCCTAAGACAGAAGCAGAAATCCATATAGAATCTAGCGATGATGGTGAATTTGCAGGATTAGCTTTTAAGATTATGACCGATCCATTTGTCGGACAGCTTACATTTGTGCGCGTGTATCGAGGGATGCTAGAATCTGGAAGCTATGTCTTAAATTCTACAAAAGGCAAAAAAGAACGTGTAGGACGCCTTTTAAAGATGCACTCGAATAAACGCGAAGATATAAAAGAAGTTTATGCTGGCGATATTTGCGCATTTGTAGGGCTTAAGGATACTTTGACAGGTGATACGCTTTGTGATGAGAAAAATCCTGTAATTTTAGAGCGAATGGAGTTTCCAGAACCTGTTATTCATATTGCAGTTGAACCTAAGACAAAAGCCGATCAAGAAAAAATGGCAGTTGCACTAGGCAAGCTTGCTGAAGAGGATCCAAGTTTTAGGGTAAGCACACAAGAAGAGACAGGACAAACTCTTATTGGTGGTATGGGTGAGTTGCACCTTGAGATTATCGTAGATAGATTGAAGAGAGAATTTAAGGTTGAAGCCTCAGTTGGACAGCCGCAAGTTGCCTTCCGCGAGACGATTCGAAGCAGTGTTACCCAAGAGTGCAAATATGCTAAACAATCTGGTGGGCGCGGGCAGTATGGGCACGTGCATATCAAGCTTGAACCAAAAGAAGCTGGCACTGGCTATGAATTTGTCAATGAGATTAGCGGAGGAGTAATCCCTAAAGAATATATTCCAGCCGTTGATAAAGGGATTCAAGAAGCAATGCAAAGTGGTGTGTTAGCAGGATATCCAGTTGTTGATTGTAAGGTTACGCTTTATGACGGGACTTATCATGAAGTGGATTCATCTGAAATGGCATTTAAGATTGCTGGGTCTATGGCATTTAAGGATGCTTGTCGTAAGGCAAATGCTGTGTTGCTCGAGCCAATGATGAAAGTTGAGGTTGAAGTACCAGAAGAATATATGGGCGATGTGATTGGGGATTTAAACCGCAGACGCGGACAGATTAGTTCTATGGATGATAGAATGGGGTTAAAAATCGTCAATGCTTTTGTGCCATTGGCTGAGATGTTTGGCTATTCTACTGATTTGCGCTCAGCTACACAAGGACGCGGGACATATAGTATGGAATTTGATCATTATGGCGAGGTTCCAAGTAATATTGCTAAGGAAATTATGGAGAAGCGCAACGGATAAGTTTAGCGACCTAAAAAGATTACCCTTTTTAGCGATCCAAATAAAGTAGAGTTATTCTTTTCTATAATTTTATTTAGAAATTTCAGATTATAAGCTATCTATGAAGTTTGCTTAGTTATGGCTATTGAGGCAGATCAAGCATAAGATGATAATGTTCTTACCTTGTGAGAAAAACTCTCTTAATCAAATTAATTCAAAAATATCAAAAACTCCATCTAAAGCTTGCTTTGCTCAATTTCTACCACGATTTAAAAATATGTTTATCATATAAGAATCTCTCTCTAAACAGCGTAAAGATGATATTTATATTATCAATAATTAAGAGTTTAATCAAACAAAAATTGTAGAAGCAATTTTACCTACCAAGATTTTGACTTTTCTAGTGATAATGAGGCAATAAAAAAAATCCTATGACTTAGCTATAAATAGGCAACAACCCATTATTTTTGCTAAGATTCCACACTACAACGTCCCTAATATCTCAAAAGAAAGCAAAGGAGTGTATATCCATCTTTCTTAGAAAGATACATAGGAGGGGATAGAAGTATTGGGGATTATAGAGACATATTAGAATCTAAGGAAACACACAATGCCTAAACCATTTATTAAAAGAAAGGATAATGCAAGACTAAATGTCATAGAATTGCAAAAAGAGGGCTATACTGATACATCATATAAAGGATTAAATCTTCCTATGCTTGGGCGATATCCATCAAGAATTGGCTCTTTATTAAAGATATTTAGCCAATTCCAA
>CBCPND010000043.1:0-9754 GCA_965120395.1 uncultured Helicobacter sp. | reverse complement strand
TGCTGCTTAACCTTGTTCTGAGTCGCACCTGCCTTTGCTCTTTGCTTGGAAGCGGGAGTAGGGGCGGCTGTGAGAGAGGTTATTAGCACTACTATGGAAAATAGCAATGTAAATAATCTCATAGTGTAACCTCCTGTATTTTAGTATTTGTTAATTGTAGGGCTTAGCGGTTTAAAAACCGCTTAAAGCCTTATAAAGTATATACAAGATGTTTAAATCAACTTGACATACAAGAGGGCTACTATTTTGCTAAACCATAGAGCGAGTAAAGTGCGCAGGCATAAAAATAGCCAAAGATTCTACCAAGCAAGATTCTAATGAGGGAGCTTACTTATGGCTATCATTTGTTTTTTTTTTTTTTTTGATAAAATTGCGAGCGCTTCATTTGTGGCTTTTAGAGACGATGAAGCAAATATTTTTAAGGAGTTTTTATGAAAGGTTTTTTGTCGGTTTTAGGCATTGCCACTTTATTGCTTTTTAGCGGTTGTGCTAGCACAAGTCCAGTTGGTGTTCTTTACACAGAGGCTAAACTTCCTATCACAGCGACTTCATCTGCAGGTGCTTCTAAAGAAGGAACAGCGACTTGCACAAGTATTCTCAAACTCGTCGTTACAGGTGATTGCTCGATAGAAGCAGCCGCAAAAAACGGCAACATCACTAATATCAAAAGCGTAGATAGCAGTGTATATAGCATTCTTGGAATCTATAGCACTTACACAACAATCGTTAAGGGCAACTAAGAATCTAGATTAATGAATTTAAAGTTAAGGCTCAGTGCTTAAAGGCATTGGGCTTTTTGGATTCTAGAATTGTAATCCTTGTGCCGAGCTTTATCGGCTAAATGTGATGAAATTTACTCCTTGAGCGCCTCTAGAAAGCAGCTCAAAGATATAACTTAATCCCGTAATTCACAAGCGATGAGATTCTGATTATCTCTATTTGCATTGGCGATAACTTGGATTATCTAATCCCGCAAAAATCCTTGATTGCTTCGATTTTATCGGTTTTCTCCCAGCTAAATTCTGGCAACTCACGCCCAAAATGCCCATAAGCAGCTGTTTTTTGATAGATTGGGCGCAAGAGATCAAGTGATTCTATAATGCCTTTTGGCGTTAGGTGAAAGATTTGCTTTACGCATTCTGTGAGCTTGTGATCCTCTACCTTGCCCGTGCCTTGAGAATCTATAAGAATTGAGACAGGCTCGACAACACCAATTGCATACGCTAATTGCACCACTGCCTTATCGCAAACCCCACTTGCTACGAGATTCTTAGCTACATAGCGCGCTGCATATGCCGCACTTCTATCGACTTTGCTAGGGTCTTTTCCGCTAAATGCACCTCCGCCGTGCGGACAGCTCCCACCATAAGTATCTACGATGATTTTACGCCCTGTCAAGCCAGCATCGCCTTGTGGTCCGCCAATGACAAATTTTCCTGTAGGATTGACAAAATAGCGGATATTATCATTAAGATATTTTGCTGGCAGCACCTTTTGGACAATTTCTTCAATCACGGCATCGCGTAAATGCGTTTGTTGGGTCTCTGGGCTATGCTGTGTGGAGATTACAATCGTATCAATGCCTACAGGCACGCCATCTTCATACCGCACTGTTACTTGGGATTTCCCATCTGGGCGTAAAAAGGGTAAGCTCCCATCCCTGCGTTTAGCTGCCAAGCCTTCTGTCAAGCGGTGAGAGAGCCAAATAGGCAAAGGCATAAGAGAATCTGTCTCGCGACAAGCGTAGCCAAACATCAACCCCTGATCGCCCGCACCTATCTCGCCATCTTTTCTATCCACACCTTGATTGATATCGGGGCTTTGCTCACCAATTCCATTAAGCACGGCAGCTGAGCGATAATCAAAGCCATAAAGTGCGTCCGTATAGCCAATATCTCGCACCACATTACGCGCAATCTCTTGCATAGGCGCATATATGCTTGTCTTTAACTCCCCTGCAATCACACAAAAGCCATTACTCACAAGCGTCTCACACGCCACACGCGCATTTTTATCACGCGCGATGATGTAGTCAAGCACTGCATCGCTGATTTGGTCTGCCATTTTGTCCGGATGTCCTTCGGTTACAGATTCTGAAGTGAAAAGAAACGAATTTTTCATAAACTCACCTTGTATTTTAGAATTTTTAGAACAAAAATATAGCATAAAAAATTAAAAATACATATTGTGTTTTGATAATTAAAATACCTTTAAAATCCTACATATGCAAGTTTATAGCTCTGCATTCATTGAGCTTTAAGCTTTTAACTATCTTTTGCTAAATATCTATATGTTTCTTGCGGTTACTTAATATACTTTTAGATTCAAGATTAAGATGCTTCTTAAAAAACATTTAAGCATATGGTAGTATCATAGAACATAATCCAGAGTTCAAGGGGGATTCAATGATGAAGATTGGCTTAGAAACAGAATCTTACCACATCTTTTTTCAAAATCGCTTGATGAATATCTTTGATTTTATCGAGCGCACTTATCAACTAGGATGTGAAGGTGTCGAGATCAATATCATTAGTGATCTTAATTTGCACCCTGAGTTTGGCACACTAGAAAGTGCTGATCCTAACTACCTTAAAGCCATAAGGCGTGCCATTGAAGATCGCAATCTTTATTGCGAGATAGATACCCGCTTCACTTCTTTAAAAGAAATCAAGAAAGCCATTTACATTGCCAACTATCTAGGTGCTGATGTGATCCGCACGTATATGTTTCGATTAGGCTCTTATAATCAGGAAAAACTGCCTGAAATTATTACAGATTTAAAGCAAGCTATTCCTCTTTTGAAACAAAACCGCATTAAGCTTGCCATTGAAAACCACGAAGAAGAGACTGCTGATGAGCTTATATCAGTGATTGAAGCTGTAAATTCTCAATGGATAGGCGCACACCTTGATATAGGCAATGGAATGATGGCTTGGGAAGACCCGATCACTACCTGCAAGAAACTTGCCCCCTATACCATAAGCACGCATTTCAAAGATCATATGGTAACTATGCATAACGATATTCCTGTTGTATGTGGTATGCCCCTGACTGAAGGCTCAATTGATCTTGAAGAGTGTTTTAAAATTATTGTTGAATATTCTACTGTTACTCGCGTAAATCTTGAAGTCTGCTTTCCTTACTGCTCTGCTTTTAAGCGTCCAGAAGGAACTGGTGGCTGGACTCGAGGCTTTAGCGGTGCTTTTGCGATTAAAGAGCCACCTTTTGATCAAGCTAAGGTATTGCCTCTTGATTACTACTACCCATCTAAAATCTCTAAAGAGCTTTTAGATGAAATGCTGGTGCGTCAAGATGAGGGTGTTAAAAAGTCTATTATAGAAATGCACAGGCTTCGAGATAAGTTTGCCAAGCCTCTAGATGTAATTGAACAAAATGTGCTTTAAATCAAATAAAGGATGTCGCTATGAATAATAAATGGTTTCGTTTATGTCTCTTAGTTTTAGGTGCAGGCACAATATTTAAGCTATCCTCTATGAAGGATGTGTTTTACACTCCTATGGTTAATGACTGGGGGCTTACTAACACCCAAATTGGTTTTGGTTTTACCGCTTATGCCATAGTCCAAACTATTGGGCTTTTTACTGCGCTATATATTTCTGATCGCTTTTCTAAAAAGCTTCTTTTGCCAATAGGCTTGATTGGTGTGGGGATATGTGGAGCATATCTTACTACACTACCGAGCTATATAGGCTTTTTGATTGCTTTTGGCTGTATGGCATTTTTTGGTGAAGTGGTGTATTGGCCTGCATTATTGAAAGCAGTGCGCCTTTTAGGCACTAAAGAAGAACAAGGGCGTATGTTTGGATTCTTAGAAGCCGGTCGTGGCGTAGTTGATGTAATCATTGCCTTTGGGGCACTATTTGTCTTTGCATTTTTTGGTGAGGGTAAATCAGGTATGCAAGCGGGTCTCCTTTATTACACGATTGTCACCATTAGCATAGGTATCATTACATACTTTATCTTAGACAACAAAGATCAAATCCAATCAGATGACAATACAGATGCTAATAAAAAGATTTTTTCTGGTATTAAGCATGTTTTGGGTTCACTTAATCTATGGCTAGCTTCTTTTGTAATATTTTTCGTTTATGCGGCTTACTGTGGCTTAACTTACTTCATCCCTTTCTTAAAAGACATATATGCCCTACCGGCAGTTTTAGTCGGTGCTTATGGTATTATCAATCAGTATGGGCTTAAGATGGTAGGAGGTCCTATCGGAGGTATTTTAGCTGATAAGGTAGCCAAATCCCCGCTTACTTATTTAAAATGGACATTCCTGATTGCCTGTATTGCTATGCTACTCTTTATCCAGATTCCACACGAAAACATAGGCAATGTTTATCTAGGAATGTGTGCCACTTTAGGATTTGGAGCTATTATCTTTTCTCAGAGAGCCATTTTCTTTGCCCCTATGGATGAAATAGGCACTCCCCGTGAGTTTGCAGGATCGGCTATGACTGTTGGCTGCATAATAGGCTATATGCCATCTATGTTTTCATATGCACTCTATGGATCATTCCTTGATAACTTCGAGGGAATCCAGGGATATAATTATGTATTTTACTGCCAAGCGACATTCCTATTTTTAGGCTTTATTTGTGCTACAATACTCAATCGTCGCATAAAAAATCTTAAATCATAAGCAATAGTCCATCGCCATAATCTCGGTGATGACTTTTATTAACTTTATATTATTCTAGGATGAACTTAACTGAATAAGAGATAATAAAAAGCCCTAAGGGGCTTTGAAAGATTATTTTATAAGCGCACTAATCGCCTTAAAATTAGAATCTTTGGAGTCCAGCATACTGCCAAAAAGCACAGATTCTGTGTTTGTGATTTTGGCACCCTGTGATTGCATAAGAGAAAGCGCATTAAAGTGATTGCTATCATCTCGCGAACTTAGTGCATCCTGTGTTACCCACACATCAAACCCCAATCTCAATGCGTGTAATACGCTCTGCAAAATACATATATGGCTTTCAATACCAAAAATAACTAGGCTTTTGCATCCACTCTGCATAATAAGTGTGCTTATAGCCTCATCCACAAAAATACTAAAGGCACTTTTCTCTTTTAATACACATTGTGGCTTTTGAGTAGAATCTAGCATATCAAATGATTCGATCTTCTCAAAAACAATGCTAGAATCCGTAGTGCCAAGTCCTTTTGGGTATTGCTCTGTGATGAGTTTTTTAGCCTTAAGAATTTGCGCACCTTGCAGAAGTATATTGGCATTTTTAACCACTTCTTGCTTACGCGCCATAATTGGTAAAAGTCGCTCTTGAATATCCACACAAATAAAAAGTGTCTCTTGCGGATTAAGCAAGGCTTGGCTAAATGCTGTCATCTTTGAGCCTTTAATGTTGTGAGATTATGGCTTTTGTATCCCTAGCGATAACCAACTCTTCGTTTGTAGGTATCACGCACACTTTGACTTTAGAATCTTGAGTTGAGATAATCGCTTCTTTACCAAATACTTCATTTGCTCCTGCATCAAGTTTGATTCCTAAAAACTCTAAATACTCTACAATCATTGCGCGGATAAAACTTGCATTCTCACCAACTCCCGCACAAAAGCTAATCGCATCGACACCAACAAGTGCTGCACAATATGAGCCAATATATTTTGCCACGCGATAAACAAACGCATCTAATGCTAGTTTTGCCCCTTTATCACCTTTTAAATCTGCTTCAAGTAAATCTCTAAAATCATTTGAAAGTCTAGAGATTCCAAGCACACCTGATTTTTTATTAAGAATATCCACAACTGCTTTTATATCAAGCCCTTCTCTATTGGCAATATAATCTAAAATCGCAGGATCTAAATCCCCACTTCTTGTGCCCATCATAAGCCCTTCAAGAGGCGTGAATCCCATACTTGTATCAATACATTTGCCATCTTTAACTGCAGCAATAGATGAACCATTACCCAAATGACAAGTGATAATGCGCGAATTATGATAATCAAGCCCCAAAAATTCTGCTGTGCGCTGTGAGACAAACTTATGGCTTGTGCCGTGGAATCCATAGCGTCGAACTTTGTGCTTTTCATACCATTCATAAGGCACACCATACATAAAAGCTTTAGCAGGTATGCTTTGATGAAACGCCGTATCAAAAACAGCAACCATAGGCGTATTTGGCATTAGCTCTTGGCAAGCCTTAATTCCTGTGAGATTTGCTGGATTATGTAATGGTGCAAGGGTTGAACACTCATCTATATGTTTAATAACATTCTCATCAATCAATACAGATTCTTTAAAAAATTCTCCACCATGCACTACTCTATGTCCAGTAGCCGAAATTTCATCAAGTGATCCAATCACACCCATTTTGCTATCTGTAAGTGCTTCAAGCACCATAGAAACGGCTTTAGAGTGATTAGGGATATCTTCTTTTTTCTCGATTTTCTCACCATCTTTTTTATAAGACATCACGCTTCCATCGATCCCAATTCTATCGCATATACCAGAGACTAAAGTCTTTTCTGTCTGCATATCAATAAGCTGGAATTTAAGTGAAGAACTCCCACAATTTATGACTAAAATCTTCATTATAGCTCCTTTATGGTTGTTTGTTTGGTCTGTAAATATTCATAACTTTATATATTAAAACAGCTAAACTGATTTTTTCCAAAAAACATACATAACTATCAAGCATATGTGTATTTTTTACGCAATTTTGGGTGATTCTTGATTCTATAATTTTATACTTAAAAATTCTGAAAAGTATTGTGATTAATTTACGCGATTACCAAGAAAAAATCATATTGAAATCATCTTACCAAAGTACGCCCACATTGGAAAACAAGCGATTTTTAGGTGATTTATATTCTAGCTTTTAAATAATTTACTTGCCTTGTTTTACTATTTGCATTGTGTCTTGTAGCGTGTCTAAAAGCTTGTAATTTGGCAGATTTGACACTTAGAATACAAAAAAAGAGACACAAATATTGATAATCCTTAGTTAAGAAATGAGGACTTACGATGATTCATAGGATTTTAGGATGTGATTTAACCATAATACAAACCAGCTACTTAGAATCTAGTAAAATTAAAAATTTAGCTAATTAGAGCAAAGAATTGTATTTAAGCGATTCATATCAATGATTTGGATTCTGCCCTTTATGACATCAATGAGTCCTTCTTGCTTAAGTCCTCGTATGATGCGCGATAGCGATTGTGGCGTGACATTTAGATCTTGGGCGATTTTGCGCTGCATTAGAGAATCTAGCTTCAAAGAATGCTCCATACAATACCCCAAAAAGCGCATTCTCAAATCAAACACCACATTCTGGGTGATGTGTCGCTCTAGGATTCTGATTTTACTCATAAGAGATGCGATAAATGCGAGTGAGAGCTTTGGCTGTGCTTCAAGCGTGCTACAAAACTTAGCAAAATCCACGCTCAACACCACACCATCAGTTTGAAAAACCGCCGTTGCAGGATAGGCAATGCCTTCAAATAATGGCATTTCTGCGATAAAACTTTGTGGGCTTTGAGAATGGATTGTAATTTGATTACCTTGAGAATCTGTCTTATACAAGCGCACTATGCCTTCAAGCAGCACATAAAGTCTCTTTGGCACATCTCCTTCATAAAAAAGCACTCTATCTTTTTTATATGCCACCTTTTGCCCTATGCGCCTTAAAATCTCGACATAATCTTGCATATTTATCCTAATGATTTTTTAGAATAAATCGGTAGAATCCTGCCTTTGTTGTGATAAATTCTATAAGCCCTACTTATAAGTAAAATCATCATAATACCGCAGCAAAATGCTATAAATCCACTTATAATGCCCATAAACTCCCACTCCATTAAGACTTGCAATAATAAACTTGCATCAAAAATGACAAACACCGCAAGAAATATCCAAATTTGATTTGGCTTAAGAATTTCATTCATATTTGGTAGCTGGACTTGTATATCTTGCATACTTGCGTAACTCAAATGGAACCAAGCCAAAAATGGCACAATTTTAAAAAGCATCGCATATACTATACTAAACACGCCAAATCCAAATACTACAGCCAAACTATTAGCCCTAATAATCACGATCCCCAAACTTTCTAAAATTACACTCATTATACACAATAGACCAAAAATAATAAAATGGCTAAAACCAAAAAACCATAGCAGCATAACACCATCAAAAATTTTACGCCTCCTGTTTTTAAGCAAAATCATCGCTTGAAAGCCAAAAGCAAAACTAATAATTCCAAATAATGCAATAACAAAATCTGCCCTAAATCCAAAAAATACGCCACACAAGCCCAAAAATAGTGCCACATACAAACTAGGGATAAAATATTTATAAAAGCCTTTAGAAAACATTGGGGCAACATAAAACATAGGTAAAACTTGCAAACACACCCCTATAATAAGGCATAATATCCACCCAAAAGCCCCAAAACCAATATGCGCTAAGCGCAAAGCACTAAAAGATTCTACTCCGAAAAACCCAGCATACACCATAAGCATAATTCCGCCAAATACCAGCACAAACACAAGGCTTATTAGCGCACAAACCATATACCACAAACTTGGCGTAAAATGCTTGATTTGAAATATCTTTACAAAAATACTGCTGATAAACACACCGATTCCAAGTGTTAAACACACAAACGCTACAATAAAGCCAAATGCCAGATTCCACACAAGCCCGACACAAAATCCAATCAACCCAAGATTGACGCTTATAAGGGTTATGGCGCTAATGATTTTTGGATATGATAAGCGCACACCACCAAGCACAGGAAGCATTTGAGAAAGTGAGCCAAACATTACAAGAAGCAAAAACCCCACACTACAACAATGTATAACTACCACATCATTAAGCCCAGAACCTAGCATACCATAAAGTCCTGCTAGACATAAATAAACTTGCGCATTGATAAAAAAGCTTATCACAACGCCAAGTGGCGGAGCGGATTGTAATGTGATACCTTGATACACCAATATTCCTTATGATTTGATAATAGGGATTAAATCAGAGAGATCTTCAGAATCCAAAAAACTCTCTAATATATTTTGCTTACCAATGTAAATAATATATATTTCTTCATTTTGCTTGAATGTTTTATATGCCAAATTATCCGCCAGGATAATATCATACAAAGGGAATGGCTCTCTGCGATGTATCATTTTCAAAACCTTGTTTTCACGAGCTTGTAATAATGCTTTTGTCATAATCTCTAGCGGCTCAGGGTGTGAAAGATGTCGCACATCAAAAACAAGCAAAGATTCCATAGTGCAAGCCTTTTAGAATCTACATTTCTTGAAGATGTTGCACAATTTGGTCATTTTGAGAATCTAGGTGCATTTGGATCATATTATAAAGCATTTGCTCCTCTTTCATATTGTGTTGTTGCAATAAAATCATTAACGATTCGCTCAAGCCAAAGAAATCATTTGTATTGCTAGAATCTAGCGCGTTTTGTATATTCTCAAATAACAAGCGCATTTGATTATGTTCATAAGTCATCACCTCTACTGGTCCGCCAACCATTCCTGTGGCTTTGCTAAATTCTACAAACAAAAAATCCTCCTCTTGTATAAAATGATGCAATGTGCGCTCCTTAAAATTCTTAAAAGCCTTTTTTGCGCCTTCAAAGTCCTTATTCCCAACTAATTCCTCTACTTTTGCAAAAAGTCCATCACACTCTCTATGATCATTTGTCATATATTCTCGTATTTGCATATTCACTCCTCAAATCTAATTTAAATCG
>CBCPND010000042.1:0-56205 GCA_965120395.1 uncultured Helicobacter sp. | reverse complement strand
CTGCCATTTCTATCAAAGAAAAACAAATACAGCCTAAAAATCGAGATTCCAATCAAAATAAAACCTAAAATAATGTGAAAGCTTCTTATGTAGGCTTGAGTAAAAAGTGTGGGTTCTGCCGTAGGAGTAGGCTGTAAAAATGGAACAGCAATATATGCCCCTGTAGCAATCAAACCAAAAATACTTATAGCGCGTATCCAGTGAAAAATACGCGTTAAACCAGAAAATTCTGTATATGCCTTAAACTCGTGCTTTCCTGAATCGATAGCTGACTTCATACCATCCCCTTAGATACGTGCAAATGATGGCTCAACCTTATATTCACCAATCTTATTGCCCTTCGTATCGACAAAATGCACGGCACAAGCAATACAAGGATCAAATGAGTGAATATGTCGGATGATCTCTAAAGGCTGCGTGATATCAGCAACTTTTGTGCCAATGAGGCTCATTTCATAAGGTCCTTTTTGCCCTTTATGATCTCGCGGTCCAGCATTCCAAGTAGAAGGCACGACTGATTGATAGTTCTCTACCTTACCATTTTTAATGCGAACCCAATGGCTCAACATCCCTCGCGGCACATTCCCAATATATCGTCCTCTATATTCTTTAGTATCACTGATAGTATAAGGCGCACAAGTCCTTGTATCTGTTTTTAGATTTTCTTTAAGTGTTTGCAATGCCTCAAGCCCATAATCACAAATTACTTTTGCCTCAATACATCTCGCAGCTGTGCGCCCCAATGTCGTAAATAGCGCCTCAAGTGGTAATCCTGTATCATTTAAAAATTGAGTTGCGATAGGCGTGATGTATTTGTTTTTAGCAGCTAATCCTACCGCGACCGTCGCTAATGGTCCGACTTCCATAGGCACGCCATCATATCGAGGAGATTTAATCCAAGAGTATTTGCCATCGTGTCTTAAATTTTTAGTTTCTATCTCTTTGTTATTAGGACCAATACTTTTCCCATCAACAAAGCCTGTATATTCTGGATTTGTCTGTCCATCATAAGGATGTAGAGCTATTTTATCTGTATTTTCGTATTTATACCAAGAATTTGTTACTTCCTCGGCGATTAGATTCTCATCCAAATCATACAACTTACTTAAATCGCCATCCTTAACGATTCCTGTGCTATAAAGATACTCATTTGCTCCAATTTGTATTTCTGCATAAGATATAAAGTTCTTAACTCCGCAACCTCCTTGCGCGACTGAAGGCTCATTTGCATACATTCTACCAGCCATAACCAAGTCCGCCCAATAAGCGCGATTTACAAAATCTGCTATATATTTGAATTTGGATTCCCACTCACCAATGCGCGATGGGTCTAAAATATCCATAACAGAAGTAACACCACCTACGGTTAAGCTTTGAGGGTGAGGTTGTTTCGCACCAAAAATTGCCATCATTTTTGCAGCTTCCCTTTGCACTTCTAAGAGCTTAAGATAATGTGAGAGCACGATGAGATTCTGCTCTGGCGAGAATCTATAGGTGCTATGCCCCCAATAAGCATTCTGGAATGGTCCTAACGCACCTTGATGCACAAAATCTCCAACACGTTTTTGCACTGCTCTTAGTTCATCCTCGCCAGTGCAAATAGGATTATCCGTATAATCAAAAGCCAATTTAGAAGCTTTGGCTGGATCAGCCTTTAGGGCTGAAGTGATATCACACCAATCAAGCCCGTGTAATGTGTAAAAATGCACAATATGATCGTGTAAAAATAGCGATATATTCATTAGGCTTCTTACCATTTGTGCATTAAGCGGAGGTGTAATTCCTAGTGCATCTTCAACTGCTACAATTCCTGCTCTATAATGGCTATAAGTGCAAACCCCACAAACCCTTTGTGCTATAAATCCAGCGTCTCTAGGATCTCTACCTACGATAATCTTCTCTAGTCCTCTCCATAATGTCGATGATGAAAAAGCATCCTGAATCACATTATTTTCATCCACGATTACCTCGATTCTTAAATGTCCTTCTATCCTTGTTATTGGATCTATAATAACTCTTTTTGTCATAGTTCTCTCCTTTTATTTTGCTTCTTGAGTGCTTGAAATTACAGCATGTGCAGCAATCCCTACAGCTGTAGCAGCTAAAATAACCGTTCCAATGGCATCTGCTGTCTTATCTGCTCCATACCCACTAAACGCTGTGTGAAAGGGCGTATTGCCAAGTGGTTGCTCAAAAGGTGCCATTGTATCCCAGAAATTTGGTTCACTACATCCAATGCATCCGTGCCCTGCTTGAATTGGCCAGCTTGTGTGAGTATTAAATCGCAATTTAGAGCAATTATTAAAAGTATAAGGTCCTTTACAGCCCACTTTATAAAGACAATAACCCTTTTTGGCATTCTCATCACCAAACTCTTGGACAAACTCACCCGCATCAAAATGTCCTCTTCTCTCGCATAAATCGTGGATTCTAGTGTCATAAGCCCAAGTTGGACGACCAAAGGCATCTGTTGGTGGTAAGCTTCCAAACATTATAAAATATAGCACATTGCCTACGATATTTTTCTCACTTGGCGGACAGCCGGGGACTTTTATCATTGGTTTTGAGATGATTTTATCAAGTGATTGTGTGTTTGTCGGATTTGGATAGGCTGCTTGCACTCCGCCATAACTCGAGCAAGTCCCAATCGCAAAAATTGCCATAGCACCTTCTGCAACGTGGCGACACTCCTCCGCACCGCTTCTGCCTTGCGCACCAATTGTCAAAAAATGCTCATCTTTTGGGATTCCACCCTCAACCATCAAAATATAATTGCCATAGTGCTTTTTAATGGCATTCTCAAGATTCTCTATAGCCTGATATCCAGCAGCTGCCATAATTGTTTCGTGATATTCAAGGTTAATCATATCAAACAAGATAGAATCCACGCTTGGATCTTCGCTACGCAACAAGCTTTCACTACAGCCCGTGCATTCTGCCATATGAAGCCAAATCACAGGAGTGCGATTTGCGACTTCTGCAGCCCTTGCAGTCAATGGCACAAAGCTCGCAGGCAAAGATAATGCTGCTGTCATTGCTCCAGCCCATTTCATAAAATCCCGCCTTGAGATTCCGCTTTTCGCAAGTTCTGATAATAGATTCTTATTTTCGTTGTGAACAGGTAATTTTTCAATCCTATCCAAACGATTCAAGATTTTCTCAAATAACATTCTAGTGTGCTTATCTTCCATCAAATCTCTCCTTAAATTAAACTCACGATTGTAAATCGTTTTTACTAAAAATTATCTTAATCGTTAAAATTTATATTAAATTTTGAGGATTTGGAATCTAAGTGCCTTAACTATGCGCGCGCAGCAAGCTTATTAATCGCTTCTGGTGCAAGATCATCCACATATGTGCGCATAGCGCGAGAATACATATCCACAAGCCGATTTGTCTCGATAAGTGCGCTCATTTCTTTTACTGCATTGACATTGCTTTTTTCAATAAATCCTTGTGCTAATACACCATCATTAATAGAGATAATCCTATCTGAAAGCTTATTTTCAGGATATTTAAATAGATTATTGCCAACCTTTTGCAAATATTTAGGATTACCAAAGCTTACTATAGCTAAGCTTTCTGCTGCTAATGGAGCATTTATCTCTTCATTTGTAAGATTGCGAAAATAAATATTGCCGTTTTTATCTACTTCAATATCCATTCCTTGCCCAACCAAAATCCCTCCATTACTGTCAATCCCGCCACGAGAGAGAACCCTGTGCCCTTCTTTTGTAGTAATATAACCTTCATTATCTATGACAAAACTACCATCGCGAGTGTATCGCACACCATCAGGTGTTTGGATCACAAAATATGTGTTTGGCTTTTGCAAGGCAAAATCTAGCGGATTCTCTGTCTGCATTATCGCGCCTGTCTGAAATTCTGTGTATTCTTCTGAGATATTTGGGACACGATTTAAATTACGGTTTTGATACTTTGCAGCAACGCGGGTATGGTCCTTTAGCGGAAGGGTGTCTTGTGTCTCTTTATAAAGGCGCAAATAATCGCCAATTACGACATCATCGCGTTTGAAGCCGTTTGTATTGAGATTTGCAAGATTATTTGAGATGACATCAAGTCTGTTAAACTGCGTGATCATTCCACCAGTTGATGAATAATAGCCATTTATCATTGCATATCCTTGCTTTTAATACGCAATGATCAGCAAATATTATTCCAGATTCTGCTTATCTAAAAACCGCTCATCACAAAAACTATTTGTATGAATATTTGCAAACGCATTGCGCAAAGATTTAAACAAAAGCGGATTTTGAGATTCTAGGGTTTGTAGAATCTCTTTGGTGTTTGCCCTTGCCTTTGGGCGCTTATCATCATCAAGCCAATTTATCGGGCAGTTGCAATCTGGCGCGATGCAAATATTATTATTTGCGATAAAATCAATAATCTGCCTCTCACGCACAAAGATTAGCGGTCGCACGACAAAAAGCCCATTTTGTGCCTTATAAATCGGTGGCATCGAACGCAAAGCACCATTATAGGTAAGATTCATAAAAAAGCTCTCAGTTGCATCATCTAAATGATGCGCTAAAGCAAGCTTGTTAAATCCACCTTGCAAAGCTTGCGTATAAAGCGCACCTCGCCGCATTCTAGAGCAAAAGCTACAATAAATGCTTCCCTCGCGCTTGTTTTCTTCTAGAATCTTATAAATATCCGTGCGTAAAAGCTCATAAGGAATATCATTTTCCTCACAATACTTAAAAATATATTCATACTCGCCGCCTCGCCCATAATCAATCGTTATTGCTTTAAATTCAAAGCGAAAAGGTGCGTGCTTTTTCATATGTGCTAGAATTGTTGCTAAAAGCATAGAATCCTTACCGCCACTTAAGCCCAAAAGCACTCTATCGTCTTCTTGGATAAGGTTATAGCGCGCGTTTGTGCGCCCAACGATGTTTAGAATCTTTTTGCTAATTGCCATATTTTATGCTTTTAGAATCTTTGAGGCAGTTTCTAGAATCTGGCTTTCATTGATAATTTTATCATTATATTTACAGATAATTATGCCTTGTGTAGCATTTACATAACATTCAATCACGCCTTTTTGTCTCTCTAGCTCATCAATTTTAGTGATATTGTATTTTTTGACATTAAGATAAATATTTTTTTGCGTCGCAGGATTATTTAAAAACACGAGTAATAAAAGCCAAAAACAACACACAACACCCACAAAAACGCCAACTCCAATAAGCCCGATATAATGATACAACCAAGCCCCGATCATCGCACCAACAAATGAGCCGATATAAGAGCAAGTTGTAAAAACGCCTAACGCACTTCCGCGAAGATGTGCTTTTGCGTATTTGCTAGCTAAAGACTGCATAATAGGCTCTAAAGTCGCAAAACCAACAAAAAATAAAATAACTCCACACACAAATATAAAATAATTCTCCCCACTAAATCCAATCAGTAAAAACGCCACTAAAAATAAAGCAATCCCATAAGACATAACGATTCTGGCTTTTGCGTATTTCTCAGCTAGAATGCTAGCAGGTGCTAGTGCGAAGATCCCTAAAATCGCACCGGGCACATAAAGCTTCCATAAATCTTCTTCTTTTAAATTAAGCTCATTGACAAACACTAAAGGAATGACGACAAAAATAAGCGTCATAAAAGCTTTTTCTAAAAATGAGCTTATGTTCATAATCAATAAATTTTTATCTTTAAAAACATCTAGCCAATATGGCTTTTTATCCTGTGATTGATTGCTAAAAGAATAAATAATTTTTGGTGTGTTCGGCACTTTAAAATGCAATAAAACCATAGAAAACAATGTCAAAAGTGCCATAATAACAAAAAGCCAATCAACTCCTAAATGCACGCCAACAATCGGACCTGCAAGCATTCCAAGTGTAAAACTAGCAAAAATCCCGCCGCCCATTATCGCCATTGCTTTTGTTCTTTTCTCTTCAAGCACTAAATCTGCAATCTGTGCGCTTACAACTCCGCCAACAGCGCCCGCACCTTGAATCAATCGCCCAATAACAAGCATATAAATATCGCTTGCCATCGCGCAAATAATAGAGCCAATCATAAACACAAAAAGCCCAGCCATAACGACTTTCTTGCGATCAATTTTATCGCTTAAGATTCCAAGTGGCGTTTGAAAAATGATTTGTGTAAGATAAGCCCCGCCGACAACAAGCCCTAATAAAAATGCTGAAGTATGGAAACTCTGCGCGTATAAAGAAATCACAGGTAACACGATAAAAAGCCCAAAAAATCGCAAACACATAACAATACTCAATGGCAAAACTGCTTTTAACATTTATAAACTTCCTTTATAATTTGCGCTCGTATTATAGCTTAAGAATCCAAATTCCAAAATCTTAGATTCTAAAATTCAAAGGCATAAAATGGGTGTTTTTATAATCGCAAGCAATAACCAAAATAAAATCAAAGAAATAAGCCAGATTCTAGGCAGCGCACATAAAATCCTATCTCAAAAAGAATTTGGCATCACTACAAATCCCAAAGAAAATGGCACTACATTCCAAGAAAACGCGCTTATTAAAGCAAAAGCTGTGTTTAAGTGCTTAGATTCTACTAATGACAATGTATTTGTATTAGCCGATGATAGCGGACTTTGCGTCGAGGCACTAAATGGAGAGCCCGGTATTAAAAGTGCAAGATACGCAAATAATTCAAATGATGAAAATAACTCAAGCGATGCAGCCAATCGCCAAAAGCTAATTTTGGAGCTACAAAAGCGCAACCTCACAGAATCTAATGCCAAATTTATCGCTTCAATCGTGCTTATTGGGCGTAAAAATGGTAAGATTTTGAGATTTTTTGCAGATGGAATTTGTGGGGGTAAAGTAATCACACAAGAAAAAGGCAAAAATGGCTTTGGTTATGATTGCTTATTTATTCCAAATGGCTATGAAATCACCCTAGCAGAACTTTCAAGCGAGATAAAAAACTCAATCTCGCATCGCAAAATAGCCTTAGAGAAAATCAATGATTTTATAGATTCCATAGAATCTAATATGCCAAAATGATAGATAAATTACTCAATAAAGCGCGCCTACTTTATAAAAATTCTATTTTTTTATATGCGCTTGTAGGCGTGATAAATACGGCTGTAACTTGGATTATAATGGTTGGGCTTATGCTACTTGGAGTTATACCTGAAGTTGCAAATTTCATCGGCTGGGTAGCTGGGTTTTTAAATTCTTACTTTTTAAATAAAAAATTCACATTCAAATCCAAAAACTCTCACAAAAAAGATGCCTTGCGCTTTGGGATCGCAATGGGCGTGGCTTATGTGGCAAATCTTTTGGTTTTGATTATCGCGTATCGGCTATTTGGAATCAATGAATACATCGCTCAAATCATCGCTGCGGTTTTTTATACAATCACCGGTTATCTCATCAGCAAATTCTGGGCTTTCAAGCAAGATTCTAGAATCTAAAATTAAAATCTAGACATTTTAAAAACTTTTTAAATAATCTAAGATTCTACAATGCTCCACTCTAGTCTTTTGCCAGCGTGAAGTGGAATGATTTCGCCTTGGCTAAATTTTATGCTTTCTGGAATTATACAGGGCTTTTTCTCTAAAATTACCTCTTTTTTAGGCAGGGAAAGCCATTTATCAAGATTATAGATTCTCATAGCATTATCGCTAATAAAGGCTTGCAGTTTCTCTAGCGCATTATGCTTATCAAAGAGTCCTGTAAGCATCTCAAGCAAGCAAGGTGCGCTAAAAATACCAGCTGCACCATTAAGCTTAGAATCTAGCGTGTGTGGTGCAGAATCTGAGCCAAAGCTAACTTTTGGATGTGCGTTTAGGGCTAGATTCAAGAGCGCTTTTTGATCGGATTTCATCTTTAAGATTGGTTTGCAGAAATGATGTGCATTTAACTTGCCACCTAGCACATCATCAAGACTCATTGTTATGTGATGAAGCGTAAGTGTGGCATAGAGATTTGGGAATTTTTCTAAAAGTGCAATCGTGCGCGCATCGCTCATATGTTCGATAATTATTTTTAGATTTGGGAATGTGGTAGCAAGGTTTTTAAAAATCTCTCCAAACTCATATTCACGCTCCATTACAAAGCCATTGCTCTCGCCGTGAATTGATAGAATCATCCCTAAATCTTGGGCGATTTCAAAAAGATTTAGAATCTTTTTATCAATGATATTTGTTATACCGCTTTGACTTCCTGTTGTTGCGCCTTTTGGATAGAGCTTTAAGATTCTAAAGCCTGCGTTGAGGCATTCTTTAAGATCTTGTGCGCTCAAATCTTGAGTTAGGTAAATCGCACAGATTGGATAAAAATGAGGCGTGATTTCTCGGATGCGCTTTTTATAAGCTTTAGCTTGCAGGGCAGAAGCGATAGGTGGCACTAAATTTGGCATAACAATGCCTCCACAAAAGCTTTTTGCGCTATAAGGCGCTACGGTTTCAAGCATTTTTTCATCGCGCAAATGCAAGTGCATATCTAGCGGATTTTTAAGTGTTATGCGCATTTTCTCTCCTTAATAAATGTAGTATGTAACACGGAATCTAATGAGTGTTTTATGGCTTGGTCTTGGGTAATCTTTGAATGCAACTTCAATCGTCTTAAGTGAGTTCTTATCAAGCAAGACAAAGCCAGATTCTCGCAATAATTTTAATCCCTCTATGTCACCATTTGGCAGGAGATAAAACTCAATGGCATTCTCGCCGTGCTGCCTTAGATATGCCGCTGTCATTGGATATTCTAAGTAGTTTTGTGTGATTCTAGCGATTTCGCGCAGATTTGAAGTGACAAAATCTTTTTCTGCTTCTCCTAAATCTCCCCATTCATCGCCATAAAGCTCATTGATATTATAAATTGTCTCTACATCCATTCCTTTGTGATTTTGTGTGCCTCGCATTTGAGCTGGCGAAGGTTGTGTATTTGGCATAAATAATTTAAGATTTTTATTGTTTATTTGCGGGGCTTTGGCTTGTGTGGGAAGTGGATTTTTAGATGGAGCTTGGTTTTTATTTTGGGCTTGATTGGTGCTTGGTTTTGGCTGTGTAAGAGTTTTAGGTGTGGGTGGTGTCAGGATAGAATCTGTTTGACTTTGTTGAGAAAGAGAAGGCTTTTTTGCGCCCGGAGTGTTAGCACTTCTATCCAAACTTCTACCGCGCTTTAGCACAAGTAGATTCTCAATTTTGTGTGCCTTTGGGGTTTTATTTTTTAAAAAATCATATAAAAAATAAAATCCTGCAATCAATACACTATGCAAAAGTAAGGAGACAAAAAAAGAGATAAAAAAACGCTTACTTGTCGCTTGATCTCGCATTATAAATCAGACTCTCACCTTTTTATGAGATTGCCTTGCGTTAAAGAATTCCAAAAATCATCATTAAAAGTATCGTCATTTCCTATGGTTTGTGAGGTGGATCGTAATGGGGTAGCATTCTTAGTGCGTTTTTCAGCAAGTTTGTTGCGCGCAATTTTATCGATTAAGACATTGCTTTTTTCACCCATTAACACCATATAAAAATAATCTTTTGTTTCAAAAATCACAATTTTGTTTTTAGAATCTAGCTGATTTTGTGCAGCAATCTTTATAGTGCCACTAAATCTAGATGATTTTTGGAGTTTGTAAAGCCCTACAAAGAGCACAAGCACTATCGCACCAAACGCGACCATATAATACATATTTTCCCCATCAAGCAAACCCTTTATGCTATCTAATGTAGTAGGGTTATGGGATGTGTTTTGTGGCTGTTTGGATTCTCCAAGGAGATTGTTAATAGAGGTTGGTTTAATGGTAGTTGGCGTTTTTAGGAGATTCTGAGTAATGTTAGATTCTGTGCTTAAATAACTCAAGCGAATGGTATTTTTATCCTTTGAAATGCTAGGCTTAAATTGATATGGCTTGTTAGATTCTACATCGATGTAGAGATTATTATTCCTAGAGACAAGAGTGAGCTTTTTAATCGGGGCATTTGCAAAGCTTTTGCTCCAAGATTTTGCAAGATTGATATTTGCAAGGAAAGTCATTTTTTTATTTCGAGCGGTAGTTGAGCCAAGCTCCCCATTAAAAGCAGAATCTAGTTTTAAAAGCACATCAAGTCTTTCTTTCGCATTGGCATATACGCTAATGTCTTTAATATTCGCTCCAAAGCCAAAAGAGATTGCAGTGCATAAAAGCACGCCAAATACAAATACTCGCGACCTATTCATAACTCGTTCTTGCAATATAATATACAATCGCATCAGAATCTAGAATCTCATTTAAGCGGATTGCCAAATTGCGCTCATACACCATTACTTCGCCTTTACCGATAATTCTGCCATTGACAAATACATCAATACTTTCTCCTGCTGGCTTTTGTAAATCAATAATAGAGCCTTTTTCGAATTTTAAAACCTCAGCAAGCGGAATCTTTGTCGAGCCTAATTCTGCTGCGAACATTACATCCATATCTAGCAAGCCACCGTAATTTTTAATCATTTCTTCCAAATATGTGGCAAGCTCGATTTCCTTAGCTGTGTGAGCTTTTTTATTGCGGAGAATAGGTTCAGTTTTTGCCATTATCAATCCTTGCGTATAAAAATACTGCAACGACCTTTACTGCGAAGCCTAAAATGCACCCCGTGGTCGTAATTTGCAATAGCCTTAAGCCCTAAAAAAGTAGGCGTTGAGATATTGAAATTTTTATTTTGCTTTTGAGAAATCACTTTTGCGTGCCCAACCGTGAGGTTGGCTAGCTCTTTTGCCATATCCTTAAGCATCTCTTGAGTGGGCTTATCTTCAGATAAAAGATGCTTACACATTGTGCGCAAAAAGCTTGTATTAAAAAGCAAAAATACCTTTTGTTTGCTTACTTTACTTATTTTGTCTATGGATACTAAATAGCCTCTTTTGAGTGGCATTATAGAATCTTGCACATCAATGCCTATGGATTTCTTAATGACTTCAAAAAAGCTCTCTTTTATGATTTCCATATGCGACCTTTTTTAATTTTTAATATGTATTATACTCAATTTTTTTTATGCTGGTTTGAAATTTGAGCGACTTATACAAAAACCTTTCACAAAGCATTTTTCACACTCTGGTTTTATGGCTTTGCAAATATAGCGTCCAAAGAGCACAAATCCTTGATGTAATACAGATAAATGATCTTTAAAAATAATGGTCAAATCTTTTTCTGTAGCAAGGGCAGTTTTTGCCTTGCTTAATCCGAGTCTGTGTGAAGTGCGGAATACGTGTGTATCCACAGCCATAAAATTTGCTTCGCAATATTCGATTAGCACGACATTTGCTGTTTTCTGCCCAACGCCTGAGAGGCTTTTTAACTCATCCCTATTTGTTGGAATTTTACCATTAAAATTTTCTAACACTTGGTTTGCCATTTTGATTAAATTTGTAGCTTTGGTGTTGAAAAATGAGACGCTTTTTATGATTTCTTTTAGGTCATCAAGATTTGCCTCGGCTAAATCTTGGATTCTAGGATAGCGTGAAAATAGCACTGGAGTAACGATATTTACACGCTTATCTGTGCATTGGGCTGAGAGCATAACTGCCACAAGAAGCTCATAAATATTTTTATACCGCAATTCAGTTTTTGCGTTTTTGTAATATTCTAAAAAAAGAGCTTTGATTTGCGCGGAACGTTTGGTTGGTCTTGGCATTTAACACTCTTGGACACTAATAAGCTCTGCTTCTTCTTTGCGCAATGCTACAAGTGCGCAATTTACTTGAATAGAGAAAGTTAAGTCGTTCAATGAAGTGTAGAGAAGTTTAAAATGCGCCCCATCAACCAATCCTAGTGAGACAAAACGTTCTCTTGTTGTTTCATCTGGTAATATGATTGAAGTGATGGTGTAGTTGTGTTCTTTTTGGCATTGATTGAGTGTCATTTTCGCTCCTAAATGAGAATCTAAATCATTATTGACGTGCTATTATAAAATCCTTTTTTATTTTAATCAAGAGTTTGCAAAAGATTTTACATTTTAAGCACAATCCAACTCATCATATTAGATCATTACAATAAGTCCATATTCTAGCTATATATTTGCGATAATGAAAACATCGCATAGCTAAAATAGAGACCAGGACAAAACTATTTTAAATAGGTTTGATGTCTAAAAGATTTAAAAACTTTAGCATATCATCATTATTATTTAGCTGATCAAGATTGATATATGTATCATTTTTGAATCGTAGCTCTATGCCGATTTTGTTCTTCTTGCCAAGAAGGAGTAGTGTGGTATTGTCAAGTATTTTATCAATGGCTTCGGTGGCTTGCTTGGAGAGAGCTCGGAATGTGTTGTCACTATACATTAGAGATCGCACAAATCCTATTCCAAGCTGTATGTCTGATTCATACTTTTTTGGGTTATATGAACTATCGCGTTTTTCATAGGCTGCTTTATCATAGACTATTTTGTTAAGCGTAGGAGAACTAAGCAGGATTTTGATTTTTTTGATATTGATGGATATGTCTTTTGCTTGCAGTATTTTGCCCATCTCTACTAATAAAAGACCGCTTTGTGAGCTGCCTGTTTGCACTACAAAATCCACCAAGCTAGTTTGCTTAAACTTGTCATCATTAAAATCAACGCCATAATCAGCCTGAATAAATAGCGTAGATCCATCATCGGCTTTCATAGTTATTTCTTCTTGGACTCTAATGAGTGTGCCATTTTTGTGCTTTTTTTCATTGATAGTGATAACTTTTGGGAAAATCCTTTCTACTTTCGCATCACAAAGAGAGTCATTACAAGCAACAGAGGATTTAGCGTTGGTTTCTATGCTATTTTGTGAGGCTTTTACATCAAGATGGTAATTTTGAAATGCGATATGCTTAGATAGCTCAAATGGGAGTTTCATTTGCTTGCCATTGCATTTAAAAGCTAGATTCTCACCGGTGCAGCTTGCGTTTGGGTCCCATTCTTTTAGCTCTTTTAGCGTGGCATCTTTAAGGCTTGCTTCATTAGCCATAGCAATAGTAAAAAAAGAAGATAAAGCAAATATAAGCGCAGAGATATGTTTTGCTACATTTTTCATTTAGTTTCCTTTAAGGTTTGATTAAAATGGCTAATTATATACTAACAATATTAAAAACACTGCTATTTGTAGGGGAAAAATGTTAGATATCACTAATCAGACGAGTTTTAGCATAGATTCTACTCTGCTAGAATCTATCGCTTTAGAATTGAGTGAAAAGCTCATTGAAGTGGTGTTTGTCAATGATGCAACAATGCAAAGTATCAATAAAGAATTTTTAGGCAAAGACTATCCCACAGATGTATTAAGCTTCCCACTTGAGGATTTTGGCGGAGAATCTATGCCTTTGGGCAGTGTGGTTATCAATGTTAATAAGGCATTGCAAATAAGCCAGCATTTAAGGCATACCTTAGAATCTGAAATCGCACTTTTATTTATCCACGGTTATTTGCATTTAGTGGGTTATGATCACGAAAACGATAATGGCGAACATCAGTTAAAAGAAGAGGAGATGGTTAAGCGCTTTGGCTTGCCTACAAGCTTGATAATGCGCACTCAAGGGTAGGGCGATGCCTACTTTTATTATCAAGATCATTGCAAAGTGAAGTCAATAAAGCTTAGAATGCTATAGTTTTGGTATGTGGTGTTTGTTGCGTTTGTAGTGATAAAAAAGGTATGTTTGTATTGGTGTGCCATTTGTGCAAGCTTAGATTCTATGAGTTGTGATGAGGGAAAAGGCATAGCAAAATAAGCGCATTCATCAGATACAAAATCACAATCATCGCTATAAAAAATTTGGGTTTGGCGATGAAGAAGCTCGCATAATATCAGATTCTCAAAAATCGCTTGAAAATTTGGCCGGCTTGAGAGGATATAAGGAATTGCAAAATTATAGAAATAAAGCTTTTTTGGCTGATTTGTCGTGATGTGTGAAAGCAAGATTGTGATTTTGGATTCTATAAGGGTTTGCATAAAGCGATAGATTCTATCTTTTGAGATTCTGAATTTTTGCTTAAGATATGTGTAGAAATTGTGAGTGCTAAAAGGCTTGGCTTGATAAGAAAGTAATGGTAAAAATAGTTCAAAATCGCCTAAAAAATGAAGTTTTAAGATTTCTTGGTTACGCTCAAGTCGCTTAAATTCTGGTAAAAATGATATTTCAGGGAGATTCCCTTCTTTTAAAAAGTGTGAAAAAATAGATTCCAAAGGGCGTGAGCCTTTGGTAAAAGAGACATATTCTTCAAATTTTAGTGGAAGGATTGATTTTAATGCAAAGCCTGAGAGAATGGATTCTGGAATCTGAGTAATGGAATTTGCTGTAAGCACGATATGAGCGAAATTTGGTAAAGAAAAAGCAGGGGCAAAATTATCTACAATTAGTAAATCAAACTTACGCTCTAAAAATAGTTTCAGCAAAGCATTTGAGGTTTGCTTGATATCCAAGCGCGTATCAGCACAATCGATAAATACGGGATGTTTAAAGTTTCTGGCAAGCTCAAGGGCTATGGATGTTTTGCCACTTTTTGGCGGACCAAGGAGAATGAGTTTTTGTTCTTTTGGCATAAAAGAACGTGGAAAAATCGTGAAGCCTTTTATTTTTTCATAAAAAGTATTTGATAAATCAAGCATTAAGCGACCCTCACAGAAAATACAATGAGATTATAACAAAAAACACAAGTATTTCCTTTTAAAAAGGAAATAAATTTGAGATTCTGTCCCTAAAAACAGGATAAATATTTGACTATTTTATAAATTTTGTTTATAATCTCGGTTTTTATTTTAGACATCAACCATTTTAGATTCTATAATGATTAGTTCTAGGTGCTAACCAAATTGATGAGTTCTTTTATTGAAGGGAAGAGTTATGGAAAAGATTAGATTAAAGCTTAAGGCGTATGATCATCGAGTGCTTGATAGATCTGTGAGCGCAATTGTTGAGGCGGTAAAACGGACTGGTTCTGAGATTTGCGGACCTATTCCTTTACCAACAAGAAGTAGAAAATACACGGTTTTGCGCTCCCCACATATAAATAAGGATTCTCGTGAACAGTTTGAGATCCGTGTGCATTCGCGATTGATCGATATTGTCTCGGCCACACCAGATACAGTGGAAGGCTTAATGAAGCTTGATTTAGCACCTGAAGTGGATGTGGAAGTGACATCAATGGGCAATAAATAGCTAATTTTAGAGTTTTTAAGGATAAATATATGGAATTTTTGGCAGAAAAAATAGGAATGAGCAGAACAATAGGTAATCCTAGCACCCCCGTTACACTTTTAAGAATCTTGAATGCGAAAGTTTGCGAGATTAACTCGAATGGGCAAGCTATTGTGGCGTATTCAAAAGGTAAATTTTTTAACAGGAGTGTTGTTGGGCAACAAAAAAAATATGGTCTAAGTAAAGAATTTAACCGTTTTGCAACTCTTGCTGTGAATAACAAAGAAGTTGGCGATTTAGATTTAAGTGTTTTATGTGATGCAAAACGCCTTAAAGCAACCTTTAATACAAAAGGTCGTGGATTTAGTGGTGTTATGAAACGTTGGAATTTTCAAGGTGGTCCAGCAGCACACGGAAGTAGATTCCATAGACGCGTAGGATCGATTGGAAATCGAGAGTGGCCAGGGCGTGTTCAACCCGGCAAAAAAATGGCAGGGCATTATGGCAATGAAAGTGTGAGCGTGCAAGCAGAAGTCGTCTCATTTGATAAAGATAGCAGTATTTTAGTCATTAAAGGTTCTGTAGCAGGCTACAATGGGGCTTATGGGAAAATAAGAGTAATTAAATAAAGGATAACAAATGAGTAAGGCAATAGTATTAGATAAAGATTTTAAGAAAGCAAGTGAAATTGCTTTGCCAAAGAGCTATGAGAATATAAAAGAACATAATTTATATTTATATGTAAAATCTTATTTATCTTCATTAAGAGCAAACAATGCTAAAGCAAAAACAAGAGGTGAAGTAAGCGGTGGTGGCAAAAAACCGTGGGCACAAAAAGGTGGCGGACGTGCTAGGGCAGGAAGCATCACTTCTCCTGTGTTTGTCGGTGGAGGTGTGTCTCACGGGGCTACAAATACAAGAAATTATGATCTAAAAATCAACAAAAAACAAAAGCGATTAGCTCTTGAGTATGCATTGAAGCAAAAAGCTAAAGATGGCAAACTTTATATTGTTGATTCTTTAAGTATTGCAAGTGGCAAGACAAAAGACGCGTATAAGGTCTTTAAAAGTTTTAATGAGCGCAGTGTTTTATTTGTCGCACAATCAATCCAAGATGAGAAAACATTTCTAGCTTATCGGAATCTACAAGAGTGTTATTTTATTGACGCAAGTGAGTTAAATGCATATTTAGTGGCTGTTTTCCATTGTGTCGTGATTGAAAAGATAGTTTTTGATCAAATTTTGGAATCTGGGCATAAGGAGAAATAATATGGCTGATATTACAGATATCAAATCAATTCTTTATACTGAAAAGTCGCTCTCTCTTCAAGAAAGTGGCGTGATTGTTGTGCAAACTTCTACAAAAGTGACTAAAAATCAACTAAAGCAAGTCTTTAGAGATTATTTTGGTTTTGTCCCACTTCGTATTAATTCCCTAAAACAAGAAGGAAAGATTAAACGCTTTAAGGGTAAAATCGGGCAACGCAATTCTTATAAGAAGTTTTATGTGAAGATTCCAGAGGGTGCGAAGATCGATTCGCTTACAGCATAGAGGAGCAAAAAATGGCAATTAAAACTTACAAACCATACACGCCTAGTCGGAGATTTATGAGTAATTTAAGCTCTAATGATATCACCGCAAAGGCAAGCGTGAGAAAATTACTCATTAAGCTTCCTACTTCTGCAGGGCGCAATAATAATGGCAGAATCACGAGTCGCCACAAAGAAGGTGGAGCAAAGAAGCTTTATAGAATCATTGACTTTAAACGCAATAAATTCAATATAGAAGGTCGTGTGAGCGCAATTGAGTATGATCCTTATCGAAATTGTAGAATTGCTTTAATTACTTATAAAGATGGTGATAAACGTTATATATTACAACCAAGTGGCTTAAGTGTAGGCGATAGTATATTTGCAGCAGAATCTGGGTTAGACATTAAAACAGGTTATGCTATGAAGCTAAAAAGCATACCTATTGGGACAATTGTGCACAATATAGAGATGCATCCTGGTGCTGGCGGACAGCTTGCAAGAAGTGCTGGTGCAAGTGCACAGATTATGGGTCGTGAAGGAAAATATATTATTTTAAGAATGCCAAGTGGTGAGATGAGGTATATTCTAGAGGAATGTATGGCAACCATTGGCGTGATAGGAAATGAGGACTATATAAATATCTCTATAGGTAAAGCAGGGCGCAATCGCCATAAAGGTATTCGTCCTCAAACCAGAGGAAGCGCGATGAACCCTGTAGATCACCCACACGGCGGTGGTGAGGGTAAAACTGGCTCTAGTGGACATCCTGTATCTCCTTGGGGATTACCGGCTAAAGGCTACAAAACGCGCCGCAAAAAAGCAAGCGATAAGCTTATTATCTCAAGAAAGAAAAAATAAGGAAGTAAAATGGCAAGATCGATAAAAAAGGGTCCATTTATTGATGACCATTTGGCAAAGAAAGTGGCCAAATCTAAAGAGACAAAAGATACCAAGCCCATCAAGACTTGGTCTAGGAGAAGCACGATTCTTCCAGATATGATAGGCTTGACTTTCAATGTGCATAATGGGCGGGCTTTTGTGCCTGTATATATTACAGAAAATCACGTTGGATACAAGCTTGGTGAATTTGCACCAACTCGAACTTTTAAAGGGCACAAGGGTAGTGTCCAGAAGAAAATTGGTAAATAAGGGTAAGAGATGAGTAGGGCATTGTTGAAATTTATTAGGCTTTCTCCGACAAAAGCAAGGCTTATTGCTAGAGAGATTCAGGGAATGAATGCAGAATCTGCGCTAGCGAGCTTGGAATTTACGCCAAATAAGGCTGCAAAGATTATTGCTAAAGTGATTGCTTCAGCTGTCGCAAATGGTGGATATGAGGCAAAAAATGTGATTGTGCATTCTTGTCGTGTGGATGGTGGTCCTGTGTTGAGACGTTTTATGCCACGCGCCAGAGGCAGAGCTACACCTATTCGCAAGCCTACATCACATATTTTGGTGGAAGTGATGACACAAAATGAAATCGATAGCAAAATGGAAAAACTCAAGAAAAAGACGCAAAAATCGACTTTAACACCAGAAAATAAAGTCTCCCCTATTGCTAAAAAATCAGCTCCTAAATCAAAATCACAAAAGGTAGAATCCGCACAGCAAAAAAAGCAAGATATAGAATCTAAAGCCAAAAAGATCACTACCAACACAACCACTTCGAGAAAGACTGCAAGCAGTGTAGTTAAAAGCGCAGTAAAAAAAACAACCAAAGATGAGGATAAATAGCTATGGGACAAAAAGTTAATCCAATCGGACTTAGATTAGGGATAAATCGTAACTGGACTTCTCGCTGGTTTCCTAGCACGAAAGTAGCTCCTGCAAATATTGTTGAAGATTATTTGATTCGTAAATTTTTGAAAAAAGAGCTTTATTATGCTGGGATTAGTGAGATTATCATCGAAAGGGCTGCGGCTAAAGTTCGCGTAACTGTTGTTGCAGCGCGCCCGGGCTTAATCATCGGTAAGAAGGGTGCTGATATCGAAAACAAACGAGAATCTTTAAAAAAGATTATTAAAAAAGATGTTTCAATCAATATCAAAGAAGTTAAGCGACCTCAAGCAAATGCACAATTAGCTGCTGAAAATGTGGCAATGCAGCTCGAAAAGCGTGTAGCTTTTAGAAGAGCGATGAAAAAAGTAATGCAGTCAGCTATAAAATCAGGTGCAAAGGGAATCAAAGTTAAAGTATCTGGACGCTTGGCTGGTGCCGAAATGGCGCGTACAGAGTGGTATATGGAAGGTCGCGTACCATTACATACGCTTCGTGCTAAAATTGATTATGGTTTTGCAGAAGCATTTACGACTTATGGGATTATAGGCGTGAAAGTGTGGATTTTTAAAGGAGAGATTCTCCAAAAGGGAATCCAGCCAGAAAGAAAAGACGAATCAAATTCCACAAGGGATTCTCGTACTAAAACCAAAAGAGGGAGGCAATAAGCTATGTTAATGCCTAAAAAGACAAAATATAGAAAGCAAATGAAAGGAAGAAATCGTGGCAAATCTTTTCGCGGCTCTTTTCTAGCATATGGCAATATCGGAATCAAGGCAATTGAGCTTGGACGGATAGATTCTAGGCAGATTGAAGCTGCGAGAATTGCGCTAACTAGGCATATAAAAAGAACAGGCAAAGTGTGGATTCGTGTTTTTCCAGATAAACCATTGACAGCAAAACCCCTTGAAGTGAGAATGGGTAAAGGAAAAGGCGGTGTTGAAAAATGGGTGATGAATATTAAGCCTGGTAGAGTAATTTATGAGATTACTGGTGTCGAAGAAGAAATAGCGCGCGAAGCATTGGCTTTAGCCCAAAGCAAGCTACCATTTAGGACAAAAATCATAACTAGCGAGAGTGAAAATGAAATTTATTGATTTAAAAAATAAAGATGTGAATGAGCTTAAAAAGATGTTGGTTGGGAAGAAGTCTGAGCTTTTTGAATTGCGCTTGAAGCTTAAAACAATGCAATTGACAAATCCAAGTCAAATTAGTGCAGTGAGAAAAGACATCGCTAGAATCAATACAGCGATATCTGCAAAAAAGGACTAAGCAATGAATCAAGTTCAAACACATAA
The DNA here is from genome assembly GCA_965120395.1 of uncultured Helicobacter sp. Classification (GTDB taxonomy): domain Bacteria; phylum Campylobacterota; class Campylobacteria; order Campylobacterales; family Helicobacteraceae; genus Helicobacter_B. The sequence continues at coordinate 36,483 of CBCPND010000042.1, read as the reverse complement.
AAGAATAATACAGGGTAAGGTTGTCTCTAAAGCTGGAGATAAGAGCGTTGTGATTTTGGTTGAGCGCAAGGTTGTGCATCCAAAGTATCGCAAAATTGTTAAGAGATTTAAAAAATATATTATTCACGATGAGAAAAATCAAGCTAATGTCGGAGATACTATATCCGCGATAGAATGCAAGCCAATCTCTAAGCGCAAGTCCTTTAATCTTAAAGAAATTGTATCAGTAGGAGTGTGAAATGATTCAGAGTTTTACAAGATTAAATGTAGCTGATAATAGCGGTGCAAAAGAGATTATGTGTATCAAGGTTCTGGGTGGTAGTCATAAGCGATATGCAAGTGTTGGCGATATTATCGTCGCATCCGTAAAAAAGGCTATCCCAAATGGCAAGGTTAAAAAAGCTCAGGTCGTGAAAGCTGTCGTGGTAAGAACCAAAAAGGAAATCCATAGACCAAATGGCTCATTGGTGCGTTTTGATGATAATGCCGCTGTGATTTTAGATTCCAAAAAAGAGCCCATAGGGACAAGAATCTTTGGTCCGGTAAGTAGAGAAGTGCGATATGCAAATTTTATGAAGATAGTATCGTTAGCTCCGGAGGTGTTATAGTGGTGAAGTATAAAGTAAAAAAGGGCGATATGGTTAAAATTATCGCTGGTGATGATAAAGGCAAGATAGGAAAAGTACTTAGCGTATCTCCTAAAAATGGCACATTGATTGTCGAAGGGTGCAAAATAGCAAAAAAAGCCATAAAGCCCACAGATGACAATAAAAAAGGCGGTTTTGTGAGCAAAGAAATGCCTATTCATATTTCTAATGTTAAAAAAGAGGGAGAATAGTTATGTTTGCATTGAAAACCAAATATAATCAAGATATTAAAGAGCAGCTTAAAAAAGAGCTTGGAATCACAAATCCTATGCTTTTACCAAAGCTAGAGAAAATCATCATAAGTGTCGGTGCTGGCGAGTATGCAAAGGATTCTAAGATTATGCAAAACATCGCAGATACAATCTCTTTAATCGCTGGGCAAAGAGCCATTATCACAAAGGCGAAAAAGTCAGTCGCTGGATTTAAGATGCGTGAAGGTATGCCTATGGGTGTTAAAGTCACCTTGAGAGGGAATCAAATGTATAATTTTCTAGAAAAATTGATTGTAATTTCACTTCCAAGGGTGAAGGATTTTCGTGGAGTTTCTAGAAATGGCTTTGATGGTCGTGGTAATTATAGCTTTGGTCTTAATGAGCAGTTGATGTTCCCTGAAGTTGTGTATGATGATATTATGGTGACACACGGGATGAATATCACGATTGTTACATCTACTCAAGATGATAAAGAGGCATTCAAGCTTTTAGAGTTGCTTGGTATGCCATTTGCAAAAGGACGATAACTATGGCAAAAAAGTCAATGATAGCAAAAGCAAAAAGAAAAGCGAAGTTTAGTGCAAGAGCATATACAAGATGCAAGGTTTGCGGAAGACCACATTCTGTTTATCGGGATTTTGGTTTGTGTAGAGTGTGTTTAAGAAAGATGGGCAGTGAAGGGCTCATACCCGGTTTAAGAAAAGCTAGTTGGTAAGGATAAATTATGGTAAATGATATTATTGCAGATTCTTTAACAAGACTTCGAAATGCATCAATGAGAAAGCTAGAATCTACGACTTTATATTATGCAAAGATTGTTGTATCGATTCTAGAAGTTTTTAAGACAAGAGGCTTTATTAAAGATTACAATGTAAAAGATGAGAATGGAAAGCAGTCGATTTTAGTGCAATTGGCTTATGATGAGCAAGGCAAATCAGCCATCAATGAGGTGAAAAGAATCAGCAAGCCGGGTCGTCGCGTTTATAAAGGACGAGATGAGCTTAAACGTTTTAAAAACGGCTATGGTTTGATTGTTGTTAGCACAAATAAAGGTGTCATCGCCAATGAAGATGCTTATAAGGCGAATGTCGGTGGCGAAGCCTTGTGTAGTATTTGGTAGGAGGAAGCGATGTCAAGAATTGGAAAAAAGCCTATTAGTATTCCAGATTCTATCCAAGTGAATCTAGAAGGAAGCAAGATTGTTTTTAAAGGCTCTAAAGCTACAAAAGAGCTTGAAACTTATAATCGCGTGAAAATCGAGATTAAAGAAAAAGAGCTCGTTTTTAGCGCGATAGATTCTCAGCCTCAATCAAGAGCTTTTTGGGGAACTTATAGAGCGTTGGCTAATAATATTATCATTGGTTTAAGCGCTGGCTTTAGCAAAACATTAGAAATCAATGGAGTTGGTTATAAGGCAAGCGTTGCTGGGAAGGTTTTGGAGTTGGCACTTGGTTTTTCTCATCCGGTAAAATACCCCATACCTGAAGGCGTAGAAATTTCTGTAGATAAGAATCAAGTTATTATTAAAGGTGCAGATAAACAGCAAGTTGGGCAAGTTGCCGCAGAGATTAGGGAATTTAGACCACCAGAGCCATATAAAGGTAAAGGAGTAAAATACCTTGATGAAGTGATCATAAGGAAAGCTGGTAAAACAGCCAAAAAATAGTTAGGAGCTATAAATGACAACAAAAGTTCTAGAATCTAAAAAAAGATTACGACTAAAGCGAAAACTACGTATAAAAGATAAAGTTACTGGCGATGCAAAATGTCCGCGTATCAGTGTTTTTCGCTCAAATAAATATCTTTACGCACAAGCTGTCGATGATGAAAAAGGCGTTACACTCGCGAGTGTCGATAGCAAAAAATTAGGGCTTACAAGCAATAAAGAAAATGCCAAACAAGTCGCGAAACATTTTGCCAAAGATCTGAGTCAAAAAGGAATTATTAAGGCTGTTTTTGATAGAAATGGGTATTTGTATCACGGCGTAGTGGCGACCTTTGCAGATTCTCTGCGAGAAAATGGGATTACATTATAAGGAAATTTTTATGGAGATCAATAGAGAAGAATTTAGTGAAGTAGTTGTGAATATTGGCAGGGTTACAAAGGTTGTTAAAGGTGGTCGTAGATTCCGATTTAACGCTTTAGTGGTCGTTGGCAATAAAAAAGGAATGGTAGGATTTGGGTTAGGTAAGGCTAAAGAAGTTCCAGATGCGATTAAAAAAGCAATTGATGATGCCTTTAAGAACGTTATTAAGGTGAATGTTAAGGGCACGACTATAGCTCACGATATAGAGCATAAATATAACGCAAGTCGCATATTACTTAAACCTGCTAGTGAAGGAACAGGAGTTATTGCCGGTGGGTCTGCACGTCCCGTGATTGAACTTGCTGGAATTAAAGATATTTTGACAAAATCTTTAGGTTCTAGTAATCCTTATAATGTTGTTAGAGCGACTTTTGATGCTTTAGCGAGAATCAAGGCTTAATAAGGAGAAAAAATGGCATCACTACATCAAGTTAAACCCGCAAAAGGAAGTGTTAAGGGCATTAAAAGAGTTGGTAGAGGTCAAGGAAGCGGAATGGGAAAAACCTCCACTCGAGGTGGCAAAGGACAGACAGCCCGTAGCGGATATAAGGCAAAAAGAGGCTTTGAAGGCGGTCAGCAACCATTGCAAAGAAGACTTCCTAAGGTTGGCTTTACATCACATACTAATAAACCCTATGTTGTCAATATTGATAAAATTAAGCAAGTGGCGCAGTTGGCAGAAATTACTATAGATTCTATTAAGAGTATTCATAAGCTACCTGGAAGCATAATTCGAGAATCTATACAACAAAAGGTAAAAAAAGAAAGCAAGATTCTAATTAAGCTTATCGGTAATGGCGCTTCAAATCTTGCTTCTAAGATTAAAGATCCTGCAGTAACTGTTAGTGGGCAAAAGTAGAATATAGAGATGAATAAAATACTAGTTAATAAAATCCTTATTACTTTAGGATTCTTATTTCTTTACAGGGTGCTTGCTTATATCCCAATTCCAGGGGTAGATATTGCTGCAATTAAGCAGTTTTTCACGGATAATAGTAGCAATGCATTAGGACTGTTTAATATGTTTAGCGGGAATGCCGTTGAGCGCTTAAGTATTATCTCGCTAGGGATTATGCCCTATATCACGGCTTCTATTGTAATGGAGCTTTTAGCAGCTACTTTTCCTGCGCTTGGCAAGATGAAAAAAGAGCGCGATGGAATGCAGAGATATATGCAAATTATCCGCTATGTAACTATTTTTATCACAATTATTCAAGCCATAAGCGTTTCTTTTGGATTGCGAAGTATTGGTAGTGGTGTGAATGGGGCGATTCTCATCGATATGCAGCAGTTTTTGCTCATATCTGTATTTGCGATGCTAACAGGCACTATGCTTTTGATGTGGATTGGTGAGCAAATCACACAAAGAGGCGTGGGTAATGGTATCAGCTTAATTATCTTTGGTGGTATAGTATCTGGAATCCCTTCAGCCATCGCTGCCACATTTAAACTTGTTAACACCGGTGAGATTAACATTTTAGCTCTAATCATCATTGGTTGCATTATTGTATTAACGATTGGTTTTGTTGTATTTATCGAATTGGCTGAGAGAAGAATCCCTATCTCTTATGCTCGAAAAGTGATTATGCAAAATCAAAATAAAAGAATTATGAATTACATCCCTATTAAGCTTAATTTAAGCGGTGTAATACCACCAATTTTTGCTTCAGCGATCTTAGTTTTCCCTTCCACGATTCTGCAGGCTTCTAGCAATAAGTATCTGCAAGCTATAGCAGATGTGCTTAGCCCTGGGCATTATTTGCATATTCATCATATTTTGATGTTTTTGCTTGTGGTGTTTTTTGCATATTTTTATTCTTCGATTGTGTTTAATGCAAAGGATATTGCCGATAATCTCAAACGTCAAGGTGGTTATATCCCAGGAATGCGTCCAGGTGAGGGCACTTCTTCATTTTTAAATTCTGTGGCAAATAATTTGACATTATGGAGCTCACTCTATCTTGCAATGATTGCTACGCTTCCTTGGCTTTTGGTTAATTTGCTTGGTGTGCCATTTTATTTTGGTGGCACAGCTGTGCTTATTGTTGTTTCAGTAGCAATTGATACGATGAGAAAGATAGAAGCCCAAATCTATATGAATAAATACAAGACGCTAAGTGCAGTGGGATTCTAATGGCAATCAATATTCGCACCAAACAAGAAATTCAAAGCCTAAAAAAACCCTCACAAATTCTTGCCCAAACGCTTCAAATGCTTATAGATTCTGCAAAGGTTGGTGTGAGTCTTTTAGAGCTTGATGCTATAGCGAATGATTTTATCCTTTCACATTCTGCACGCCCAGCATTTAAGGGGTTATATGGTTTTCCTAATGCAGTTTGTTTATCTGTAAATTCTGTAGTAATTCACGGTATTCCAAGCGATTATAAACTTAAAGAAGGTGATATTTTGGGCATTGATTTGGGTGTAGAATATGGCGGTTGGTATGGAGATGGAGCAGTAACTATTGGTATTGGTAAGATAGACTCTGCCGATGAGAATCTTATTGATTGCGCGAGAGATGTGCTATATGAGGCGATAAAGGCAGTTCGTATAGGTATGCATTTTAAGGAGCTGAGTTTCTTTTTAGAGCAGGCTATTACGGAAAAGGGCTTTGTGCCACTAGAGGGGTTTTGTGGGCACGGCATTGGTCGTAAGCCTCACGAAGAACCTGAGATTCCAAATTATTTAGGCGGTATTAAACCCAATCAGGGTCCTAAAATCAAAGAAGGAATGGTATTTTGCATAGAACCTATGGTGTGTCAAAAAGATGGTACGCCTGTGGTTTTAGAAGATGAGTGGTCGGTTGTCTCTAAGGATGGGTTAAATGGTAGTCATTATGAGCATACCATTGCCATTGTCAATGGCAAAGCAGAGATTCTGACCACAGCTTAAAGGATATAAAAATGGCAAAAGATGATGTAATTGAGATTGATGGCAAGGTTATTGAAGCACTGCCCAATGCAACTTTTAGAGTTGAGCTTGATAATGGGCATATTGTGTTGTGCCACATCGCCGGAAAGATGAGGATGCATTATATCAAGATTTTGCCCGGCGATATTGTTAAGCTTGAGTTAACGCCTTATAGTTTGGATAAAGGTCGCATTACTTATCGCTATAAATAAGCGTGTTTTAAACTAATTTAAAGTAAAATCCAAATTTTGATTTGTAAAATGTTGGTGGATAAAGGAGAATTTAATGAAGGTAAGACCATCGGTTAAAAAGATGTGTGATAAATGTAAAATCATCAAACGTAAGGGTGTTGTGCGTGTGATTTGCCAAACCCCAAAACATAAACAAAGACAAGGATAGAAAATGGCTAGAATTGCTGGTGTAGATTTGCCAAAAAAGAAAAGGGTAGAATATGCTCTAACTTATATCTATGGTATAGGTTTAAAGAGCGCAAGAGATATTCTAAGTGCTGTAAATATTTCTTTTGATAAGCGAGTTAATGATCTCAGCGAAGATGAAGTGTCTGTGATTGCAAAAAAGATTCAAGAATCTTATATGGTTGAGGGTGATTTACGCAAAAAAGTTCAAATGGATATTAAAGCATTGATGGATATAGGAAGTTATCGTGGCTTACGACATAGAAAAGGTTTGCCTGTGCGTGGTCAGACGACAAAAAACAATGCGCGCACAAGAAAAGGTAAGCGCAAAACCGTTGGTTCTAAATCGTAAAGGGGTAGCAAATGGCTAAAAATACAACAAAAAAAAGAATAGCAAAAAAGAATATAGCACGTGGTATCGTCTGTATATCTGCTACTTTTAATAATACAAATGTGACAATTACTGATGAAATGGGAAATGTGATTTGCTGGGCGACAGCTGGAGGGCTTGGCTTTAAAGGAAGCAAGAAATCAACGCCTTATGCTGCACAGCAAGCAGTTGAGAGTGCCTTAATGAAAGCCAAAGAACACGGAATCAAAGAAGTAGGCATTAAGGTTCAGGGACCTGGAAGCGGGCGCGAGACTGCTATAAAAAGCGTTGGTGCTACTGAGGGAATTAAGGTTTTGTGGCTAAAAGATGTTACTCCATTGCCACATAACGGATGCAGACCTCCCAAAAGAAGAAGAGTGTAAGGATAGAATATGGCAAGATATAGAGGACCAGTAGAAAAGTTAGAAAGGCGCTTTGGGGTTTCTTTAGCTCTTAAGGGCGAGAGGAGATTAACTGGCAAAAGTTCTCTTGATAAGAGACCTTATGGACCAGGACAGCACGGGCAAAGAAGAGGCAAGATTTCTGAATATGGCTTGCAACTTCGAGAAAAACAAAAAGCCAAGGTAATGTATGGTGTATCAGAAAAGCAGTTTAGATCAATATTTGTCGAGGCAAATAGGCTTGATGGAAATACTGGTGAAAATCTAGTTAGGCTTATTGAGTGCAGATTAGATAATGTGGTGTATAGAATGGGGTTTGCGACGACTCGGCGCTTTGCAAGACAGCTTGTTACGCACGGGCATATTTTAGTAGATGGCAAGAGATTAAATATTCCTTCATATTTTGTTAAAGAAGGGCAAAAAATCGAAGTAATTGAGAGATCTAAAAACAATCCCCAGATTATCCGTGCAGTTGATTTAACATCACAAAGTGGCATTGTTCCTTGGGTGGATGTTGATAAGGACAAGAAGTTTGGTATATTTACAAGATATCCTCAAAGAGAAGAGGTGGAAATACCAATTGAAGAGAGGCTCATTGTTGAGTTGTATTCTAAATAAAATTGAGGTGGTAAAACTATGGATATTTTTAAGACAATTCCCTATATTCCAACAGATAATCAAGTCGAAGAAATTGAGGCAAATCGTATTAAAGTAAGTGTGTGGCCATTTGAGCCTGGATATGCAATTACTTTTGCACATCCATTGCGTAGGTTAATGCTTTCTTGCACGCCCGGATATGCTCCAATCACGATCCAAATAGATGGCGTGGCACACGAGTTTGATTCTATTCGAGGTGTTAGCGAAGATGTAGTGTTATTTATCACGAATCTTAAAAATATTCGTTTTTCAAGCAAGGATTCTGAGCTAAAAAACACAATTCATTTACATTATGAATTTAAAGGACCGATGGTTCTTTATGGAGCAAATTTGGTTAATGATGATATTGATGTGGTAAATAAAGATATGTATTTAGCGACTATTAATGAGGATGCGACCTTGAATTTTTCTCTTATCGTGAAGCGATCAATTGGATTTAAACCAAATGAATTAGTAAGGAAAGATAAGGATTTTTCTGGTGAGGTTGGTGTGATTCCTTTGGATGCTTATTTTACTCCTGTAAAGAGGGCAAATTATGAGATTGAGGATGTTTTAGTCGAAGATAATCCAAATTTTGAAAAGATTATTTTTGATATTGAGACAGATGGACAAGTTGCCCCATTAGATGTATTTAAAAATGCCATAGCAATAGCACAAGCACATTTTAGTGTCTTTGGCAATGAGCTTTTTGTATTAAATCCAGATATAAAAACCTCAGCTGAGGATTCTATAGATTTAAAAAATTTACTTGTTAGGATCGATACACTTAATTTAAGTACTCGATGTTTTCATTGCCTTGATAAAATAGGCGTGCAATATATCGGCGAATTGGTAAAAATGAGTGAAAACGATTTAAAAAATATTAAAAATATGGGCAAGAAATCATTTGATGAAATAGCAGAGAAATTAGCTTCTTTTGGCTATCCTGTTGGCAAGGGACTTCCTCAAGAAGTCGCGAATGCTTTTGATAAGAAAATAGGCAAAATAAAATAAAGGAGTTTTAATGAGGCATAATCACGGTTATCGTAAATTAGGTAGAACTTCTTCGCATAGAAAGGCATTGTTAAAAAACCTCGCGATTGCTCTAATTCGGTATGAGAAAATTGAAACTGGTATTTTCAAGGCAAAGGAATTGCAAAGCTATATAGAAAAACTAGTCACCACAGCTAGAAGAGGCGATTTTAACGCTCATCGTCTCGTATATGCTTATCTTCAAAACAAAGTTGCAACAAAGAAGATTGTAACCCAAATCGCCCCTAGATATAAAGAACATAGCGGTGGATACACTAGAATCAATCGAACAAGAACAAGAAGAGGTGATGCCTCTACAATGGCTATTATTGAGTTTGTAGCTCAATAGTAGGTTGTGTATTCTTGCTTGGCATTAGATCTAGCCTAGATTCTGGGGTAAAAAGCCAGAATCTTATGGACTGTTTACTAGTTAGCAGAATCATAATTGTGTTAGATTCTTTGATTTGACTCTTTTAAGGCCGACTTTTGTTAAGAATTTTATTTAGATTCTAGGAGAATCTAAAGAGCACTTTTAAATATTATACATTAAAATTTGTGATAAATTTAAAAAGTAAAAATCCATAAAATCCCAATGCGTATAAAAGCATAGCGATATATAGCTTTTTGAAATAAATCGCCCCAAATCCTAAAATCGCGTAAAATAACATATATGGCAATGGCAGATAATAATCTATACTTGGTATTTGAAGCACTAAAACAAAATCTAAAAGCTTATCAAAAATTCCGCCAAGTCCTATGCAGTGCAATACAATCATTAGTGGGAAAAATACCACAAACGACAAGCTTACAGGTATAGATACAAGCTGATAAGGTGAAAAATATGGAAAAAAATAATGCACAATTGGCGTAATACTTATAAAAATCACAATATTAAAAACTATCCAATATAAAATGAGGTTTTTTGTCTGCACATATCGCACAAATAGGAGTATATAAAATACCCCAAACATCGAAAGGATAAAGCCGATATTAACAAGAACACTTGGAAATAGCGTAACACATACCAATCCCACAAGCCCAAGGAGCTTGAAATTGACAATCTGCAAACCGCTATAATAAAGCACAAATCCAATTACACCCATTACAAAAGCCCTCAAAAATGAAGGCAAAAAGTCTAAAATAATCAAATATCCAAACAGTGCACAAAGAATAATAAATCCTAAATCATACAATTCATTGCGATAGCTAAAATATCGCCTTTGCAAAAAGCGATACATCGGAGCCAAGATGACAAACAAAAATGAGCTTAAAACCCCTAAATGAAATCCGCTTATAGCAATAATATGTGCCAAGCCTAAAAGATTTGAGACATCGCGCCATTGTTTATGTAGAGCTGTGCCAAAAAATAATGTCTTAAAAAGGCTTGCATTGATTGGATTTTGGTGTTGCATGTCGATGTGGTTTGTGACTGGGTGGATAAAATCCCTTTGTGGCAACACAGAAAAAGTAAAATTGATAAAAAAACAGCTTTTAAAATACTCCAAAAACCCACATTTTGTCTTGCCATACACACGAATATATCGCCCTTGCAATGGCTTTAAATCCTCTCTTGAAGTCATATAAAAAATATGCCCACCAGAATCTAGCTTTAATACCCAATAGGTTTTATTATCTTTTGTTTTTTGGTATTGCAAAAGAACTTGTGCTTTTATCTCACCAGGAGTATCAAAAGGTAATTTACTCCACACATAAAAATCATATCCAACCCTTGCGCTAAAAAGCACCAAAAGCACAGCAAATGCTACAAGCCATTGTTTCTTGCCTTCTATAAGGGCGATTTTATATGGGGAGAATTTAGATTTTGGCGTGTGCTTAGATTGGAATAATTTCAACCTTAGATTCCCCAGAATCAAACTTTGTGTTTGGCATATAGGCGATTTCTTTTTCTGATGCTTTATCCTCAAAGCGTATATAAGTGCTATGGAATTGGATTTTCACATCCTTTGTCTCGCCATTTCTATTTTTAGCAATGATAATCTCTGCTTCGTGGATAATGCTTTGCTCTAGTGCGCGCAATTCATCTTGTTTCTTTTTAAGTTTTACTTTGTTGTTTTGTTGATCGCTATCTCTGCGTTCAAGATCGGCTATTTCTGCCTTTAGCGCGCGTCTCTTATAGATAAAATCCCGATATAAAAATAGGATAATATCTGCATCTTGTTCGATCGCCCCAGATTCTCTTAGGTCTGAGAGCATCGGGCGCTTATCATCTCTGCTCTCCAGCATACGATTAAGCTGTGAAAGCGCAATAATAGGAATCTGCAAATCTCTCGCAAGGGTTTTGAGTCCGCGTGAGATTTCGCTAATTTCTTCGTGGCGCACAGAATCTTTTTTTGCACCACTTCCACACATTAGCTGTAAATAATCAATCACAGCGACATTTATGTTTGGCTCTTGGGATTTTAATTTGCGTAGTTTAGAGCGCAACTGTCCAATGCTTAAAAGACTACCATCATCGATATATAAGGGTTTTGTCGCTATATGACTTATATTCGTGTTTAGCACTTCGAGTTGATTTTCATCAAGCCTACCAAGGCGCAAATCTTGAAAGGGAATGGAAGTAAGTGAGGAGAGCATACGCAGCATTAAATCAGTCGCTTTCATCTCAAGGCTAAAAATCGCCACCCCATTATCTCTGTTTAAAAAAGCCTGCACCATTTGCAAAACTAAAGCCGTTTTGCCCATAGATGGACGTGCACCAATGACAATTAACTCTCCTTTGTTAAAGCCTGTAGTAATCTTGTCAAGTTCGCTAAAATTTGTCGCTAATCCTGTAATGTAAGAATTACCACGCTCTTTTAGAGTCTTGATATTTTGTAAAATTTCTAGCGAGATTTCGTGGCTTGTTTGAAAATCTGTATGCGCACCTTGTGAGGCGATCTCATACACGCGCTTTTCGACATCTTCAAGGATCGCATCGCTTTGTAATGTCGGGTCAAAAGCCTTATCTCGTATAAAACTCGCAAGTTGGGTTAATTCACGCTTGATTGAGGCATCTTTGATTTCTTGGATATAGCCTTGAATGTTGGCTATGGGGCTTGTGGTGATGATGTTTTGCATCTCATCATCTGAAATTTGACGTTTGCCTGTGAGTCTTGGTATAGCAAAATCTAGTGTTATGGGTAGATTTTGGGATTTTAACTCAAGGCATACTTCAAAGATATGCCGATGAGAAGGGTGTAAAAAATCCCTTGCTTGCAGATTATCGCTCATTTCATCAAAGCCACTTGGTTCAAATAAAATAGAAGCAATCACACTACGTTCAATGCCCAAAATATGAGAGTTGTAATCTTCCATAAACGCTCCAGAATCCAAATGCCATATTCTAGCAAACTCAAGATTAAAATCTTTTAATCTCTATAAATAAAGTGGCAATCCAATAAATCCAATACTTGATTAAAAAGTGTATTGATATGAGAAGGCCATATAATCTGATGAGCGCCAAGTAAAATTATCTTTTGCGTATTGCTTGATAGGCAAGATTTTGTAATAAAACTCAAGGCGGTGCTTTGCCCCAAGTGTGAGGGCAACACCTAGATTATAGAAAATCCCAAGCTTCTTAAAGTCACCTTCGTCATATCCACAACTATTACTATTGCAAAAATCCCCTCCATTACTGCTAGATTCTGCATTATAAGTTGCTTTGTGTCGCAATATACCATAGCCCACGCCTCCGAAGATTCCGAAGTATGAATAAGAATTTGGCAAGTTGAATTCCAATAGCATATCAAGATTTGCGCTTAAGGCGTATTGATATGCTAGCTTTTCTTTTGTGCCGACAAGCTCCCATTCTGCGTCTTTGTTTTCTCTTTCATAATAGTAAGTTTTTGAGGAGTGTCCTAACATATTGATATAATCTGCATAGATTCTAAAGCCTAGTGGGGATTTTGAGGGGTGAGAAAAAGAGATGAATTTTTGGTAGCCTAATCTAAAATAATTGGGCGTATAGTGAGGTGCGCTTGCACCTGTAACCTCAGGAATAAAGACGTTTGTAGGAAGTTCTTGCGTATAAGAAAACTTCTCCCCTTGCGATGTGATCTTAGCCTGACCCCAACCAAAGCCGAATAGCAAGCCATTGCGATTTTTACCAAACCATTTTCTGACCTGTTCATCGCGATTATCACGAGTGATTTGCTCATCTTTCGGAGAATCTATATTGGCATTATAGTTAGATTCTAGATTAGATTCTACATTGACATCTACATCGTCATCATATTCTTGTTGGTTGATATCTTGCGAGCCTGCTTGGACTTCATCTTGTAGAATCTTGAGTCTTTTTTCAAGCTCTTGGATTTCTTTTTGTATTTCAAGATCTTGAATTTGTCTTTGCAAGTCTGCTCTTCTGCTTTCTAGACTTTGGGCATTGAGCGTATAAACGATGCAAAACACGCCCCAAAATATGCCTACAATAAAAAGCCTTTTCATAAAAATCCTTTTGGTATAAGTTAGCCAATTATGGCTACTGCTTACTGAAATAACACTTAAATTTTTGAGCATTTGTGATTTTGCTACCATTATAGCGAGGCTTGTATATCTAGCCATCTTAAAAAATCTTGAAGCTGGTTTTTGAGATTCTGCTTTGAGGAATTGTTATAGATGACAAAGTCGCTTTTGGTGATTTTTATCTGTGTGTCAAGTTGTGCTGTAATGCGATCTTTAGCATCTTGTGGGCTCAAATTATCTCTTTTTATGATGCGCTTTATTTGGGTTGGCAAATCAGTAGCAATAGTCAGTATAAATCGCACAGGATAGCGCACCTTACCGCCACTTTCAAAAAACAATGGAATGTCTAGAAAATACCATTTTTTGCTAGGTTCTAGGGTGTGGGCTTGGCGCATAATGTGGCTATGGATTCTAGGGTGCGTGATAGATTCTAGAATCTTGCGCTCTTTAGGTGATGAGAAAACAATCTTGCCTAATGCCTTGCGATTGATGCTTTTATGTGGGCTTGTAGAATCTAAAATGCCCTCACCAAAATGAGCGATGATTTCTTCTAGGCTCTCTTGTAGCACTTGATGTGCGATAGAATCCGCGCAAATCACCTCATAGCCTAAATCCATAAGTATATCTTTTGTTGTGCTTTTACCACTGGCGATACCGCCTGTTAAGGCTATGGCATATAAAAGTATCTGGCTCAATTTTGATAGTCCTTTTATAGAGTATAAGCGAGGTTTGTTAGCAGACTAAAAGCCACTTGGTGTATGTTGGCATTATAATGGCGTAAATTCATAAGCATATTTACTCTTTGAGCCTGTATCATCATTATGTGAATTACCACAAGCGCGCATCCCAATCCTTGTCCCTTTCTTAAATGTTCTTACGAATATATTTAGACTTTAATTTTATAACTAAAATCTTAATTTAAAAAAGCTATAAATATCTTTTAGCTAGAATTTTGCAAAACAAAATATTGGGAATTGTATGCTTACAGGAAAACTTATCGCATTTGATATTGAAAATAAAAAGGGCAAAATCGAGCAGGATTTAAATAGGCGTGTTTTTGACTTTGATTTTAGCGTTTGGGATGAAAAAAGCCCAATGGAGCTTAATACGGAAGTTGAGTTTGAGGTTGAGATGCGCATTGTTACAAAAGCACGCCAAAAGCCAAAGCCCATAGATCCCGATGAGATTCCAGTAACCAAAGATTCTCAAGATTGCATTATGGAGTTTTTTCATAGAGAAAATGAGATCTTGATTGCATATGCGGATTTTGTCCAAATCCACTTAAAAATAGATTTTTTGCGTATGCGTCGCTTTTTACTCACAGCTTATAATGATTTGTGTGCGATGGATAATTTGGTAGAAAATGACAAATTGCGCGCGCTTAAAAACGAGATTTTGAGTCTTTTTAAGGATTTTGAAGAGTATGTCAAAAAAGCTAAATACGCACCTGCTTATGCCTTTGAGAAGATTTTTCTTAATAAGCAGAGTCAGTATCTTAAAGTCGTCCGCGATATTGAAGAGACCCAAAGTTTGCTTGCAAATGCAAAGGCACAAGTGCAAGTGCTGGGGAATGCCCTAGAAACCCAAGAGCGTCAGCTTCGGCAGTTAGCTGGGAATAAACGTTCTCAAGAATATATTCATCTTGAAAAAGAGGTGAAAAATTCACGCAAAATATATACGGATTTGATTCATTTTATCGCTATACGCCAGGATTTTATCCTTAAGCAAAATGAGCGTATAAAAAAATTTAAAGATGCACATTTGCAGAGTTTTATCAATGTGTATGCCCCAATGCTTAAACAAATCAAAGAACGTTTTATAGAGATTTTAGATTCTAAGGCTTATGATTTGGATTCTGCTTTATGGGATAGGGCTAAGCAAAGCCAGATTGTGCGGAAGTTTTTTAGAGATGCGTGCATTGAAGGAGGGTTTTGCTCAAAGACATTTTTGCGGTATTTTTTGCGCGGGCTCGATAGGAATAAAGTCTCAGCCCAATCAAAAGAGCTTTTTAGCCTTTTAAAATATCTTGAAGATATTAGCAGGAAAAATATTTTAGTTTTGCGCGCTTCAAGTGTGGATGCGTCGCGTTGCAAAGAAATTATTAAAAAAATAGACCCAACTTTAAATATCAGTATCGAACAAAACCCTTTAAATGCCCTTAAATTGCTAGTTGCAAAACCACAAGATATTGTTGTAATGGATGAAAAAGTCGGCACAATAGAAGTGCAAGATTTCATTGCTCAAAGCAAGCAACTCCCCAATCAAAAGCCAATCATCTTTTGTGCCATTGTTAAGAATATGCCTGATTATGAAGCCACGCAAAAGGGTAAAGAAGCGGGTATAAGCTATTTTATCCCCGATCAAAATATGGATGCAATGTTTGATTCTGTGCGTATGGCACTTTAGCTTAAAATCTAGCTTTCAGTTTGTGAGATTTAAGGCTTGTAATTCTTTTTGTATATTTTCTTGAAATACTTTGCTAAAGCCCATATCTTGTGGTAGATTCTGGGTAAATCCGCGTAAAATCACTCCATAATCTTCCAAACTTAGCTCACCTTTTAAAATCGCATATTTCAAATAAACCCAATAAGTATTTAGCACATCACTTTGGCAGTATTCATTGATTTTAGCAATATCTTGATTTTCATAATATAGTCTATACACATCAGCGCCATTCACATCGTATTTACCGACAATTCCAAGCATCTTGCAGACATTATCAAGATTGAGATTCCGCACAGCGCCAAAATGCCCCAATGATTCAAGTAAATCTGTATGCCATTTTTCACTATATCGTGTGCGGTAATTATCCCATTTTGTCTTTGTTGGCGTCTCATTTTCATAGAATCCAAATGCGTTTAAATTATAGCGCATCGCTCTTAGCATAATGGTCGGAATATCAAATCCACGCCCATTAAAGCTTACAAGGCGAGGCTCTTTGCGATTAAGGAATAATAAAAAATCTTGCAAAATTTCTTTTTCTCCGCCTTGCTTACCGAAATTTCCAACTTTAATAAAATTCCCAAAATCATCACAAATAACACTAGAAATCGCCACAATCTTATGCCAATAAATTGGTAAAAATTCACTACCTGTCTTTTCCTTCTGTTCGCTAAAGGCAATCTCACATACTTCAATATCGCTCTTAGATTCTAGTTCAAGCTTTTCTCGTATTAGTTCTACATCCGGCACACTTTCAATATCAAATACACAAATCATTTTTATTTCCTTTATTTTTTATTTTTTGGTTCATCATCAAAAGAAAAAATCGGCAATGAGAGTTTATAAAAAATTGCAAGTATGCGTATTATAAAGCCGACAATCACCGCAATAAGACTTGCATTATGCACGCTAATATGCGCTAAATTGATGAGGTAATAATACAAAAGACCGCTAACTATCGCTATCCCAGCGTATAATTCCTTGCGAAAGACAAGTGGCACAATCCCGCAAAATATATCGCGCAATACCCCGCCAAACACTGCCGTAATTACTGCTGAAGTTACCACTAAAACGACTCCATAGCCCATTTTCATCACAATTTCAGCACCAATCACCGCAAATACAGCAAGTCCTAGCGCATCTAAAACTAGAAATAGCTTCTCAAGTCTTGCGATCACGCGTGGAATGAGTGTTGTCAAAAGCGCTGCAACACAAACAAGGATGATATATTCTGGATGTGCCACCCAAGAAAGTGGATAATGCCCAAAAAGCATATCGCGCACAGATCCTCCGCCAATCGCAGTAGCAAGCGCGATAAAAAGCACACCTATTAAATCCATTTTATGCCGTCCAGCAATAAGTGCGCCACTCATCCCTTCAGCAGTGATTCCAATGATAAATAAAATTGTTAAAAACATTAAACCCACTTCAAGAAACTTGTCTTTGAATATATCAAAAATTCGCTAAAATTTTATAAAAAATCAAAGGATAACAATGTCAATTGTAACAAGGTTTGCACCATCTCCGACTGGATATTTACACATCGGAGGATTGCGCACGGCTCTTTTTAATTATCTTTATGCGCGCAAGAATAATGGCAAATTCTTAATGCGCATCGAAGACACAGACCTAGCGCGCAACTCACAAGACGCTGCTAAAGCCATTATAGAATCTTTCAAATGGGTTGGGTTAAATTATGATGAAGAGGTTGTGTATCAAAGCAAACGATTTGAGATTTATAAATTGTATGCGCAAAAACTTCTTGATAGCGGGGCGGCGTATTATTGCTATATGACGAAAGAAGAGCTAGAATCTGAGCGCGAAACGCAAGGCAAGCAGTGGAAATATGATAGAAGATATCGTGATTTTAGTGGCACTCCACCAAAAGACATAAAGCCTTCAATTAGAATCAAAGCCCCACTTGAAGGTGAGATAAGCTTTATTGATGGCGTGAAGGGTGAGATTTGCGTGAGCGCAAAGGAGCTTGATGATTTTATCATTATACGAAGTGATGGGAGTCCGACATATAATTTTGTTGTCGCCATTGATGATGCGCTAATGGGCGTTAGTGATGTGATTCGAGGCGACGATCACACTTCAAATACGCCAAAACAAATCATCGTCTATAATGCGCTTGGTTTCAAGATTCCAAGATTCTATCACATTCCAATGATTCTAAATCCTGAGGGTAAAAAGCTAAGCAAACGCGATGGCGCAATGGGCGTTATGGATTATAAGATGATGGGATATTTGCCAGAAGCGGTGTTAAATTTCTTGGTGCGACTTGGATGGAGCTATGAAGATAAGGAGATTTTCTCGCTTCAAGAGATGATTGAGCTATTTGACACAAGCGCGCTAAACTCCTCGCCCAGTCGCTATAATCAAGAGAAATTCTTATGGCTAAATCAACACTATATTAAGCAGTATTCAAATGATGAGCTAGAGGTGTTATTGCAAGATTTTGGGGTTAGAAAGCCAGAATCCAAACAAGCGCGTGATGTGCTTTTTAACGCACTAAAAGATCGGAGCAAGACTTTGGTTGAGTTTGCAACCCAGCATAAAGAGATTTTAAATCCTCCAGAATCATATGATGAGAAAATGCTTAAAAAGCTAGATTCTAGTGCGCTTACAGCATTGCAAGAATTGTGTGAGATTTTAGAATCTAGCACGGATTCTAGTGTGTTTAATGATGTTGCGCAAATCGATGAATTTTTGCACAAATTCGCAGAATCTAAAGATTTAAAAATTGGCAAATTGATGCCTGCTTTGCGTTTAGTGTTTCTTGGGAAGGGTGGTGGAATTGGCGTATGCGAAGCGATGTTTATCATTCAAAAAGATGAATGTAAAAATCGCATACAAAACTTTTTAGCAATATATAAAGGATGAGAATCAAGGGCTAAACCCTTGATTGAAAAACATAGGAATTTATAAAGCTTTTAGTCTATTCCTTCATCATTATTTCTATTTTCTTCATACCCTAAATTACCGAGTCTATCATAATATTTAGCCCATTCTTCTTTGTTATTTTTATAATTTATTTCTTCCATTAATGTGCCAGATTCGTAATACTCTCTCCACAAACCTTCTCTTTTACCATTTATATAATTTGCTTCTCTCTTTAATGTGCCTGATTCATAATAATATTTCCATAAGCCTTCTTGTTTATCATTTTTAAAATTTCCTTTTTCATTTAATTTTCCAGATCCATAATACATTTTATATAAACCTTCTAACTTACCATTTTTATGATTTACTTTTTCCATTAATGCACCAGATGGATAACACCATTTATATAACCCATTCTTTATACCATTCTTATAATTTATCTCTTGTCTTAATTTTCCAGATTTGTAATATTCTTTATATGCCCCATTTTTTATGCCATTTTTATAATTTATTTCTTCCATTAATACGCCAGATTCGTTATATAATTTATATAAACCATCTAACTTACCATTTTTAAAATTTGCTTTTACCGCTAATCTACCAGATTCGTAATAAAATTTAAGCAAACCATCTACTTTTCCATCTTTAATTGGTATAACGATTTTTTTATCGCGAGAACATAATTTTCCTGTTACATTTGATTTATAAGCTCCAGTTTCGTATAAGATTTTATCCAATACTTTTTTATCGTCTTCATAATAATCACAAGCAAGCATTTGCTTACTAGAAACAAATAAAAGCATTACCACTGCAAATAAAGATTTTTTCATAAAAACTCTTTCATAAATATTTCTTAGGATCACAGCGATGTGCTACAAAGTTGCATAACAGAAGGCGGGGACTTTAATCTTGCTTGTGGCATAGAACAGATAAATTTTTTAATTTCTTTGTGACTTACGATAGTGGGTTTGGCGTTATTTGTTATTGTTGCTATACCTAAAAAGTCACCATTTTTGCTAAAAAATGGACGCCCAAAGATGGCTTGATTGGTTGGTAGATGTTTTTTGCCATCAATTTGCAAAATATTGATATCGCTAAAGCTTGGAGTTACGGTATAAAAATATGCTTGCTGGCTTTGAGGGCGCACCTTTGTAAGATTAAAGGCATTGTTTTCAAGCAAATATTTGTGATAATAGCTTTGAGCGCGTATATTGCAGTGATCATCTGTGTAATCAGAGACTTTAAAAATAGCTAATCCTTGGGCTCTATCAAGAAGGTTTAAATGCAGTTGCGCTACACATATAAAATGTCCTGAGCTTTCATCGCGTATTTTGAGTAGAGTATGTTTAGGGTAAGTATTCACGCCATACGCCAAC
This sequence comes from uncultured Helicobacter sp., assembly GCA_965120395.1. Lineage (GTDB taxonomy): Bacteria > Campylobacterota > Campylobacteria > Campylobacterales > Helicobacteraceae > Helicobacter_B. Next base: position 16,607 of record CBCPND010000042.1, on the reverse strand, counting down.
TCAGATGAGGTGAGAAACATTTTATCTGGAAGCAGGATGCCAAACCCACTTTTAAAGCTCCCATCATCAAAAGAAACCATTATCAATCCTATAGAGTTAATCCAAGAATCTTGCTTTTGAAGTCGCGAAAGGCTGGTATTTTTGGATTTTTTAGAATCTTTGCTTTGCGTTTTCTGAGAAAGTATCTTTTTAGATTCTGGTGGATTTGAGTTTTTAGGAGCTGTGCTTTGGCTTTGAGCTGGATTTGGACATTCTTCTAGGCAGTCAAGTGAAGTATCTTGATTTATGGTTTTTATTTGGAGCTTTTGGTGCTTATCGGTCTTGTTGTAAGTTTTGGTTTGGCAAGAACCTATGCATTGATTCACGAATTTTTCTAATGAGCTTAGCACATCTGCTTCAGAGCCATAACTAAAAGCCCATAATGCGCCAATAACCAAGCAAAGACGACTCATTCTTGCCCTTTTTGAGTGAGTTTGTTTATTGATTTTTGAGAGTAAGATCGGTAGAATTAACTTTTTTTGCAACGCTTTAAAATATCAATAAAAGGAAGGTTATGAAAGAGTTAAAAACTTATAATCCATCTCAACAAGAGCTAGAATCTTATCAGTGCGCTTTAATACATACAAATAAGGGTGATATTTTGATTAAGCTTTTCAATCAAGATGCGCCTCAAGCAGTGAGTAATTTTGCTGCCCTTGCAAAAGACGGATTCTATCGAGGATTAAGTTTTCATCGCGTTATAGCTGGCTTTGTCGCACAAGGTGGCTGCCCAATTGGTGATGGGACTGGGGGACCGGGCTATCGCATTAAATGTGAGGTTGAAAATATTTCTAACCGACACAAAAGAGGTGCGCTTTCTATGGCACACGCTGGACGCGATACGGGTGGGAGTCAGTTTTTCTTGTGCTTTGTGGATTTGCCACATCTTGATGGGGAACATACGGTATTTGGGCAGATTAACAAAGATGATAAAAAAAGTTTTGAAGTGTTAGATTCTCTCAAGCAGGGCGACATTATCGAAAATATCGAGATTCTGGATTCTTAAAGATTTAACATAGATTTAAGGAAAGACAAGGGCGCTAAACCCTTGCCTGTAGGAGTTAAAATAAAAAGTCTCGCCTCAATTGCTTGAGGCGAGTGAATTATAGAAATTAAAGGTTAATAGATAATTTTTATTATTTAGTTTTATGAAACAAAATTAAAAGGAGTAAATTGATGGCAAAGAAAGATAAAGATGAAAATATGCTTCATAAACTTGATGAAGAAAATGAGTATGATAAGGAAGATTGCCTGAATTGATAACAAGTGTAGATAACTTTTCATTCCGGCTTGTGGTGTTATTTTTATGTTTATTGTTAGGTTACTTAGTGGAGATGATATATAGAAAGTTTTTATAGGCTAATTTTTAAAATATATTTGGTGGATCTTGTAGGACTTGAACCTACGACCAATCGGTTATGAGCCGAGTGCTCTGACCAGCTGAGCTAAAGATCCAGAATCTAATACGTTCTTTTGGAGTTGCGCGTTAAGATTGACTTAAAAGGATTGGGATTATAGCTAAAATTAAACCTAAAGGCAAGTAGATTCTCTAAAATTCCAAACAAGACCATAAAGGTAATAAAACTACTTCCCCCATAGCTAAAAAGCGGTAGTGGAATCCCAACAACAGGCGCAAGATTAATTGTCATAGCGATATTAACAGCCACATAGAAAAATAGCAAAAGCGCAATCGCACAAGCTGTGGTTTTTAAGCGATAATCCTTTGGGTCAAGCAAGGAGAGCGTGAGGATATGAATCGTTAAAACGCAATAAATCAATATGAGAAAAATAATCCCCACAAATCCAAATCTCTCGGCAAAATAGGCAAAGATAAAATCACTCGTAGCGATAGGCAAGAATCGAAGCTGGGTTTGTGTGGCGTTTTGTTTATCTTTACCAAATAAACCTCCTGAGCTAATGGTGATGATGGATTGTTGGATTTGGTAACTTGGCTTTTCTGAGAGAAAATCGTGAATGCGCTTGCGCTGATAATCTTTTAGCGAGCCATACAAAAGTGGAGAGGCAATCATTGCTAAAATAATAAGCCCCATCCAAATTTTATAATTCACGCCAATTAAAAAAAGCGTGCCAAATCCCATAAATAACACAACTAAAGCTGTCCCCAAATCAGGCTGGAGTAAAATCAGCACAAATGGCAAAAGAATATAAAAGCTTAGAATGCAAAACTGCCTAATATTATAGCCTTGTGGTGGCGGTGGGTTAGTAGAGATTTGAAATCCAAGAAGTAAAATAATAGCGATTTTAACTGGCTCGCTTGGCTGGATAGAAAAAGCCCCAATGGTAAGCCATCTTTGCGCACCAAGCTGCTTTGTGCCTATGAGATCTACTAACACAAGTGCAATAATGCATACCCAATAAAAGATCTTTATGATTCCTTCAAGCCTTCTTAATGGAGTCAAAAAAGCGATTAAAAATGCTATAATGCCCACTATGATATAGACGGTTTGCTTGAGATTTTGTGTCTCACTCATTTGAGCGATTAAATAATAAGAGACACCAACGATGGGGATAATCAAAGCGGGTAACAAAAAATCAAAATGCGTTAAAATGCGTCTATCGATCATTGATTGCCTTTTGGTTTGTAAAAATAATTGAAGTTTAGATATGGATTCTATCAAAAAAGACAAGCTTTTATCAAGTGAAATGATAAGTTTTGGGTGTGATTATGTGCAAAAAATGCGATTGGATGAATTTTTAAGCATAAAGCTAGAAGTAAGTAAAAGTCAAGCTCTACAAGTCATTAAAAACAATAATGTCCTCCTCAATGGTAAAATCGCTAAAAAGGGCGGGATAATCCTCAAACAAAATGATCGCATTGAAGTTTGTATCAAAAAAAGCCCAGAATCTAAAGTGCCAATGAGTATAGATTTTGATATTGAGATTTTGTATGAGGATAGTGATATTTTGGTTTTGAATAAGCCGCCCTTTGTGGTCGTGCATAGAGCGCCAAGCGTAAAAGAGCCCACACTTGTTGATTGGCTAGAATCTAGGAATTTTACGCTCTCAACATTAGGTGGAAAAGAGCGCACAGGGATTGTCCATAGGCTTGATAAAGAGACAAGTGGAGCGATTGTTGCTGCTAAAAATAATATGGCACATTCTGCCTTAAGTGCGCAGTTGCAGATAAAACAAATGGGACGCTATTATCTTGCCGTGATAGATTCTGCGCTTTTGGATTCTAGGATCATCTCTTGTCATCTTGCACGCCATCCTAAAAACCGCCTCAAAATGACAAATGCAGATAATTTACGCATACAGATTCCAAACGCGCGCCATTCTAAAAGCCATTTTGTGCCATTGCTAGAATCTAAAGATACAAATCTCCAACTCATTGCCATAAAGCTTTTTACGGGGCGCACACATCAAATTCGCGCACATCTTGAAAGTATCTCAAGGCATATTGTTGGCGATAGGCTTTATGGTTATAAGGGCAAAGAAAATGTGCGCATAATGCTACACGCGTATTTATTGCACTTATTACAGCCTAGCACGCAAAAAGAGATGATATTTTGTGCACCCATTTTTGCAGATATGCTACAATTTTGCTATTTTTATTTTGATCGAAAGGAAGTTGATGAAGCGATTCAAGCAGATTATATTTTACAGTGTTTTAGGTAGTGTGATTGCACTTTTTGTGGGTTGTGCCAGCCCTCATAGCGGAATGGGTTTTTTAGGCAATAATGAAAGGATGGATGATACATTGCCTGTGGTTGATGAGGTGAGGGTATTAGCAGATGTAACTTCAGTAGCACTAGAGTGGAATCCAATCCAAAATCCAGATGACCTTAAAGGCTTTGCCCTTTATCAGCTAGGCTCTAATGGTGTCGCCAAAAAAATAGCCGTGATTAAGAATCCCTACGCTACGCATTATGTGGTTAATTCTCTCATACCAGAGACGCGCTATGCCTTTGAGATAGTCACATTAGGCAAAGATAATGCCATTTCTGCTAAATCTCAAACAATCAATGTCAAAACTTCTTTTATCGACCCTGTTGAAGAGGTGTTTGCTTCGGATAATCAGCCTAAAATGATTAAACTCATCTGGAGTCCTCACCCTAATCCAAGTATTGCGCAATACATCATTCAGCGCAAACAGCGTAAAGGAGGGGATGAGAGATTCTTGAATCTAGCCACAATCAAAGATCGCTTAATGGTTGAATTTTTCGATAAGGATTTATCAGATGGTAAAGAATATACTTATCGCATTATTGCACAGGATTTTAACGGGGCTAAATCGCGCTTAAGCAAAATTGTCACGGGGAAAACTCGAAAAAAACCAAAGACTATCCAGAATCTAGCGGCTTCTGTGGATTTAGCAAAAAGGATTATATTAAGATGGGATAAAATTAGTGGTATTGAAAAATATGAGATTTATGCTTCAAACACCAAAAATGGACGCTTTAGCCTCATAGCCACAACAACCAATAACTCATATATCGATAGAATCCAACGAGATGATATAACAAGATTCTATAAAGTCTCTGCTGTAGATAGTGGTGGAGTTATAGGAGAGCCATCCAATCAGGCCAAAGGGCGCACACTACCAGCTTTACCTATTCCTAGAATTACCAACGAAACGATGCGAGATAATCAAGCAGTGATTCAATGGGAAGTGATAAATAACACAAGAGTAAAAGCTTATGCAGTCTATCGAGCTGAAAAAAGAGGCAGGGCTTTGCGTTTTGCAGATACGACTCAAAATAGCTTTATTGATAAGGAAATGCAAAAGGGCGTGAAATATACTTACTGGGTAGTGGCAGTTGATGATGACCATAATGAATCAGAACCTAGTCAAAAAATCGAGTTTTTAGCGCCGTAATGCCCCATTTTCTAGCCACAAAAATCTATGATGATTTTCCCTTTTCTCAAGGGGAGTATGAGTTCTATTGCCAGATTCCAAGCCTTCGATATGTCGCTTTAAGCATCATTGGCGTGCGTTATAGGCATGAGCATTTTTTCTTGCAAGTCATCAAGCGTGAAAATGACATTTTATGCAAAGTCTTAGGCATAACAAGAGTGCTCCCTACTGGAATCTTAAAAAATGCACTTTGGATTCTAGCCCAAAAGTGCCATACACTTACGCACAACCTTCAAAAAGGCACTTTGAGGCAAGAGGTTGTTTCGCCATTTTTACTGCCTTGGCACAAGATATTTGATGTGTTATCTTTATCACGCGAGGTTGAGTGTGAGATTGGCTTTGGAAGTGGGCGACATTTGCTTGATTTAGCACAAAAATATTCACAAAAAATCTTTATAGGCTTTGAGATTCACACACCATCAATTGAGCAAGTTTTGCGTCAAATTCAACTTTTAGGACTACAAAATCTTTATGTGCTATGCTTTGATGCGCGTTTAATGTTTGAGATTCTGCCATCAAATGTGCTAGAGTGTATTTATCTGCATTTTCCAGTGCCTTGGAACAAGGCAAAACATAGGCGCGTTATGGGGGAGCGCTTTTTGGCACAAAGCTTGCGTGTGTTGAAAAAAGGCGGGATGTTTGAGTTGCGTAGCGATGATTATGAATATTTTTTAGATAGTTTTCATTTGGCTTTAGAATCTAAAAGCGTCAGACTTCAAATCTGTAAAAATAATAGACAGAACATTATAAGTAAATATGAGGCAAGGTGGATGAAGCAAGATAAAGATATTTATGATTTGCAGATTCTAAGCCTACAAGAGAATCCAAAAATTACTTATGATTGTAACTTTATATTCCCGCAAAACTTGCTAAAATCGCTTTTATCAAAACCGATCTCAAAAGAAAAAGTGCAAATTTTAACAAATAAACACATTTTTCAAAAAGGTTTTTTGCATATTGGCGATATATATCAAGATGAAGTTAGGATTATTTTTGTAGTGAGTTTGGGTGATTTTTTAGCCCCATTAAATCGAGTTATTATACTTGAAAAGCAAGAAGTGAAGTATGTCCCAGCACCGCTTATTCCAACGCAGGCAGTGAAAATAGCCTATCAGAAATTTATTACACTTTTGGAGAAAATATGAGTATTGTTGTCGCATCAAATCTAACTTTAGGATACCATAAAGAAGAACCCATCATCATTAGGGCTAATTTTGAGATTAATCAAAAGGATTTTGTATTTATATCTGGGCGTAGTGGAAGTGGGAAAAGCACGCTTTTAAGTTCGCTTTATGGTGGCTTAACCCCAATGAGTGGGAATCTATCAGTATGCGATATGAATATCACAAAATACAATAAAAGAATTATCAACCGCTTGCGCAGACGCGTGGGGATAGTCTTTCAAGATTATAAGCTTATAGAGGAATGGAGCATTGAGAAAAACATCGCCCTACCAATGCTTATCAATGGCTATACAAAAGAAGCTTGTGAAGTGCAGGTTGAGAAGCTTTTATCACATATTGGGCTATTACATAAGGCGAATAAATATCCGCTTGAATTAAGCGGTGGCGAACAGCAACGAGTCGCGATGGCTAGAGCGATCGCTCATCGTCCTATGCTTATTCTTGCAGATGAGCCAACTGGGAATCTTGATGATTACTCAAGCGATATGATTTGGAGTTTGTTAAAAAGCGCAAATGAACAGCTTGATATGACAATTGTTGTCGTAACGCATCGCGTGCCAGCGCGTATCAATATTGCTTATCGACACTTTTTTATCGATAAAGAAAGGAATACGCTTTATGAGCAGCATTAAACAGCACTTTTTTTTAATTTTACCGCTTGTAGCATTGCTTTTTAGTTTGGAAAGTTTTTTCTTAGTTGGACGAGCGGTTATAAGCAGAGAAGATAAGCTTTTGCAAAATTATTCCATTGTGATTGCAAGCAAGCAAAAGCTTACACTTGCATTTGTAGCACAAAACATAGCTGAAGCTTCATCGCTTGATATGATTGATACAAATTTTATTCTAGAAAAGATGCGCCTTAATATCAGCAAAGAGGATTTTGAAAAAATCAAAAAAAGCCTCTCTTTTTACTATACGCTTAAACTTTCATCCTTCCCTAATGAAAAGCGCCTTGCACAAATTGTCTCTACCCTCTCAAAAGTGCCCGGAATCATCAAGGTAGAATCCTTTAGTAAAACGCACAATCAAGCCTCAAAGTTGCTTTTTCTTTTAAAATTTAGCGTGCAAGTTTTTGCCATTTTGCTTGGGATTTTAAGCGTGTTACTAATGATTGGGCAAATCAGAATCTGGCATTTTGAACACGGCAGACGTATGGATATTATGGGATATTTGGGCGCGAGTGCGTGGATGAAAAATAAATTTTTAATCAAAGCAGCAATTAGTGATTCATTTATAGCGACCTTGATTGTGGTTGTTGGGATTTTGTATTTTAAGGAGACATCGCTTGCTACGAATATTTTTGATGCGTTGGGTGTGCAAAATGATGTATTTTATCTTGTTTTAGATTCTGGTATCTTGCTTGTGGCTTCTCTTGTCGTATCATTATTGTCTGCGCTAATAGCGATATTTCTGCAAAGGAAGGTGCGATGAGATATGCGCTTGGACTTGCTTTAGTATTGTGTGTGATTTTAGCAGAAAATATCAAGGATATTGAAAAAAACATCAATGCAAATAAAGCAAAAATTCAAGAAAAGACCAAACAGCAAAAGCAAATTTCAAGCAGATTGAGTGCGCTAGGAAACACTATCAATGAGCGTAAAATCCAAATCGCAAAGATTCAAAGCCAAATCAATCTGCTTCAAAAAAACATCAAACAAAATCAAAGCCAGAATCAAAGTCAAACAAAAAAGCTCAATGATTTAAAACAAGCCTATAATGTTCTAGAATCTCAAAAAAACCGCATTCAGTTTTATATTGCCAATCTTATTGCGAATGATTTGACTTTTACTTTGGTGCTTGATAAACAAAGTATAGTCTCACCAGATGATATTATTCTAGAGGATGTTTTTAATATTCTCACACGACAAAGCCAAGAAAAAATCCTCACCCTTAATAAACAGCAATCCCAAATCACTGAACAAATGAATAAAATCGCAAGCAATATTAGTGAGATCAACTCATTAATTGACACACAAGAGAGTAAAAAGCAGCAACTTCAAAAAATGATCAATACCCAAAAGATTTTGAGTGAAAAACTTCAGAGTGAAATCAATGACTATAATAAGAAATTTGCTCAAATCGCAAAAGAGCGCGAGGAGCTAGATTCTATTATGCGCAAATTAAATATCACCAAGGTGAATAAACAAAAAGAAATCCAAGCCCAACTTGAAGCACAAAAAAAGGCACAACAAGCACAAGTTGCACAGCAATCACAAGATAAAGTTAAAAGCCAAACTAACAAAAAAATTAATATGGTCGCTAATAGTTACCAAAATGTATCGGCTGTCAAATACAATGGTAGCAAGACAATAGCACCACTTGATTATTACACGGTAGAACAAAATTTTGGACCATATTATGATTCTGTGTATAATCTTAAGGTTTTTAATGAGTCTGTAACTTTGCTCTCTAAAACCCCAAATGCCGTTGTGTATAGCATTTTTGATGGTAAGGTGGTATATGCTAAAGAGGCACCGATTCTAAAAAAGGTCATTATCATCGAACATCAAAATGAGATGTATAGTATTTATTCGCAGCTTGATAAAATTGCTCCAACCATAAAACCAGGATTTGTGGTTAAGAAAGGATATACAATTGGGCGTATATCCCGGCGATTAGGATTAGAAATCACACAAAAAGACAAACATATAGATCCGTTAGAAATTATTTCAAAAAGTAAATAAAATACTTAAAAATTTTATTAAAAAGCCGATAAGTTAATGTGTATTTCCGGAAAATAGCTAAAGTTACAAGGAGGTTACGATGGCAATAGAGGCGATGAATAATAGAGCTATATCCATACAAAATGCATTGTATAATATGGCAAGTAACGCTGGGAAGCCAAGATTAGAAGTTGTTCAAGCAAATGTGCAGGCAAATATTGAGGATGATATTACCAAAAAAACCAATAAGGACCATTTAAAACAGGAACTCTTGCAAATAGCAAATGATACAAATAGAAGAATGAAAGAAGCAGGTATAGATATCAATTTTAGCTATAATGATGATATTGAAGGTTTGGTCATCACTGTGAAAGAAGCAGGTGGAGGTAAGATCGTGCGTGAGGTCCCTACAAAAGAGGCAATAGATCTTGCAAAGAGGATGCACGAGGTTGCTGGACTACTTTTTGATAAGAAGGTCTAATTTAACCTTGATTTTATATATAAATGATGCATTAGGAGCTTTTATTTTATGGCATTAGGCAAGATAAATTCGCTTGGCGCTGGAAGTGGGGTTTTGAATTATGATGTTATTGAAAAATTGCGTGAAGCAGATGAAAAGGCAGTTATCAAGCCCATTGATCGTAAAATGGAGCAAAACATTGAAAAACAAAAGACATTAAGTGAAATCAAGACTCTATTAGGTAGTATGCGCGCACCTGCTAAAACATTAGCAGACTATTCAACATATCTGGGTAGGACGACAAGTGTCAGTTCAGATGCCATTAAAGTGAGCGTTAGAGGAGGGGTGCCTATCCAAAATATCAAAGTCGATGTTAATGAGCTTGCACAAGGCGATATAAATGAAATTGGCGAGAAATTTGAAAGTAGAGAAAGCACCTTTAGCAATAATGATGTGAAGCTTAGCTTTTATACGCAAGGTAAAAAATATAATCTCAATATTAAAGCAGGAATGAGTGTTGATGATGTAGCCCAGCTTATTACTGATGAGACTAATGGGGAAGTTACGGGGATCATTATGAAAACAGGCGGATCTAAACCCTATCAGCTTATGATCAATTCAAAAGGTATGGGCGATCAAAGCAGAATCTATTTTGGCACGATTTTGCAAACAGACATTATGTCAAATACTGCCCTCGATCTGCAAGATGGAGATTTAAGTATAACTTTCAAAGATAATCAAGGCGCAGAAAAGACAATAAATATCATCACCAAAAGTGATGGCTCTACTGATACGGCTTTAGTTATGAAAGAAGCCATTAGAGAAGCTATAGTAAATGATGAGGATTTAAAAGACTTGCTAGATTCTGATATTAACATTGGATTAGATAAAAATGGCAAGGCATTGATTATCAATGATTTGCGCGGAGAGGAGATTAAGATTACAGGAGATAAGGCTACTTCTTTAGGGTTTACACAGTTAGAATCTAAACAAGAGCCCCTCACAGAATCTGGTAACATCGTAAAATCTGGTAAAATAACAGGAACCATCCATATAGGTAGCGTCCCACTTGATCTTGCAAAAATGACTAAAGAAAAAAACACAAGCGAACAAAATGCAAAAATCATCGCTGAAGCAATTGAAAACATCGCTGGAATGCACGCTACAACTGATGGCGAAGGCAAGCTCACTTTATATTCTGAAGTGGGCGAGATTAGAATTCAGGCTAATGATGAGGATTCTAAGCAGGCATTACAAGATGTAGGATTGCAATCTGGAGTTATTCAAGGATATGCCAAACTGCAAGATAGTTTATTTAAAATAAAGAATATTCAGCGTGGTAGTGATGCTATTATCTCTTATAATGGTGCTATGGTTTCACGACCAAGTAATGAAATTGATGATGTAATTATGGGTGTATCTATGGAGTTACAATCCACCACAGAGCCGGGAAAACCTGTGATTATTAACGTGGGGCGAGATACTGAAGCGATAGTCGAGCAGGTGCGGGAGTTTGTGAAGGCTTATAATGAACTTGTCCCTAAACTTGATGAAAGTACGCGCTATGATGAGGATTCTAAAGTTGCAGGGGTTTTTAATGGCGTGAGCGATATACGCACCATACGATCTTCATTGATGTCTATTATCGCTTATGGCGAGGTTTTTCCTGATGGTGTTTTGAGTCTTACAAATTATGGAATTATGGTCAATGATAAAGGTGTGATGTTTTTAGATGAAAGCAAATTGCTTGATACGATTAATGCTGATCCGCAAAAAACGGAGGAATTTTTCTTTGGCAAAAATAAGACAGATAGCATAGGTCGAGAAACACATATAGATGGAGTCTTCGCAAAGATAGATAAATTTTTAGCTGGTTTGGTCGATGGTAGTAATTCAAAGCTTGAACTATTTGAGTCATCATTAGAAAGGGATGCAAAAAACTTGCAAAAAGATAAAAAAAGCGCAAACGAGTTGCTTGATACGCGATATGACATAATGGCACAACGTTTTGCGGCATATGATAATCAGATTGCAAGAGCAAAGAATGCCTTTGGGGCTGTGCAAATGATGATTGACCAATCAGTGGCTAAAAAATAAAGGATAAAACCATGAGAAGCAATGCTTATAGTCTGTATCAGGAAAATGAGGTTACTGTCGAATCGCCAGCAAAGCTCATTGAGATGCTTTATGAAGGGATTTTGAGGTTTGGCGGACAAGCAAAACGTTATATCGAGAGCGGGGATATCGAAAAAAAGATTTATTATATCAACCGCATAACAGATATTTTTACCGAACTCTTAAATATCCTTGATTATGAAAAAGGTGGAGATGTGGCGGTGTATCTCACAGGACTATATACACACCAAATCAAGCTTCTTACTCAAGCAAATGTCGAAAACAGCACAGAGAAAGTTGATATCGTTTTGAATGTCGCAAGAGGATTGCTAGAAGCGTGGAGAGAAATACATCAAAATGAATTGGCACAATGAGCTTAAGATTGCGCTCATTGAAAAAGATTTTACTCGAGCAGATCATCTTATCCAGAATCTCCCCTGTTTTCAAAATACTGAAGAAATGCTTGAAGCCAAAGAGCTTATATCACAGCTTATAGAGCTTTTAGAAGATCAAAAACTAACCCTAAAAGACCAAATGGCAAAAATCCAAATTGTAAAAAAGTTTTTTAATCATTGATTATTTTGCGGGATTTAAAACATTGTGTTAGAATGCCAAAAATTTTGGGGTTTAGCGTGAGTAAGGTTAAAAGCAATATTATTGAGATTCTAAAGCAGCATAACGAACTTGAAATTATTGATTTGCCACTTGATATTTATCTTGAGATTCCACATCTTGCGTATCTTGAGGTGAAAAAGCCAAATGGTGGCAAGGCTTTGCTTTTCACAAATCCTATAGATTCTAGGAATAATAAGACATTTGATATTCCAGTTTTGATGAATGTCTTTGGCTCTTTTAAGCGATTAGAACTCATCGCTACGCAATCTCCAGAATCTATCGCCACACAAATTAAAAACCTTTTAAATCTCACACCACCAAAAGGTTTAATTGGCATTTTTGCAATGCTTAAAAAATATCTTGCCCTTCGCTTTAGCTTCCCTAAAATCCAAAAAAGCGCGACTTGCCAGAGTGTGCGTTATTTTGGCGATGAGATAAATTTATATGATTTTCCGATTTTAACAACTTGGGAGCACGATGCTGCACCATTTATCACGATGGGACAGGTTTATACACAAGATCTTGAGGGTAAAAAGAAAAATCTAGGGCTTTATCGCCTGCAAGTGCATAGTAGAAATACACTTGGGCTTCACTGGCAGATCCATAAGGATTCTACGCACTTTTTCCACGAATATAAAAAAGCAAATCAAAAAATGCCAGTAAGCATCGCACTTGGTGGAGACCCACTTTATGTGTGGTGTGGGCAAGCTCCGTTACCCTATGGGATATACGAGTTAATGCTTTATGGTCTTATTAAAAGGCAAAATCCAAAGGTTGTAAAATGCCTTACAAATAATTTGAGCGTGCCAGTAGATTGCGATATTGTGATTGAGGGGTTTGTGGATACTAGCAAAATGCAAGATGAAGGACCATTTGGCGATCATACAGGATTTTACACGCCAATTGAGCCTTATCCGGTGCTAGAAATCACAGCTATTACGACAAAGACAAAGCCAATTTATCCTGCTAGTGTTGTTGGCAAGCCACCATTAGAAGATAAATATATGGGCTATCTTACAGAGCGAGTTTTCTTGCCGCTTTTACAAACCACAGCACACGGATTGCTTGATTATAGAATGCCAGAAAATGGAGTATTCCATAATCTCATTTTGGCTAAAATCGCGCCACAATACCCAGGTCACGCTAAGCAGATTATGCATTCATTTTGGGGTGTAGGGCAGATGAGCTTTGTAAAGCACGCGATATTTTTAGGTGCGGATACCCCAGATTTAAAAAACAATGAGTCGGTGCTAAAATATATTTTAAATCGTTTTAGCACGAAACGTGTAATTATAAGTGAGGGGATTTGTGATGCGCTTGATCATTCAAGCCCTCAATACGCTTATGGAGGAAAACTTGGGCTTGATGTAAGTGAGCCTTTACCTTTGGATGAGGATGGCGAGTTTGAACTGCTTGATGATGCGCGCTTGTGTGAGATCATAAAAAATAAAATCCCTCAAATCGAGCTTCTCTGCCAATATGGCACAGATTCTAAAACACCAATAGCCATTATTGGCATAAATAAGCAAGCTCCATTTTTAGATTCTATATCGATTCTAAAAGATTTGCAAAAGCATTTGAAAATTGCGATTTTTGTAGATTCTCATAAAAATGACCTAAAAAACCCATATATGCTTATCTGGCGTATCACAAATAACATCGATGCGAAGCGCGACGTCAAAATCTTAGATTCTCAAATCTTTATTGATGCGACAGATAAAAGCCACATAGATGGGCACAATCGAGAGTGGCCAAAGGAAGTGGATTGTTCTTTGGAAGTGATTGAGAATCTAGCAAAAAAGGGCTTTAGATTTGAAGAGAGATTCCTTAATCACTATCAAATATGCAAATCTCCAAGCACAAAGATTGAAACTTAGAATCTAAATGTGAGAACTAGATAATTGCTTGTCAGTTTTTAAAAAATAGGGCAGAATGAAAACCATAGAATCTAGCGCAAATAGCGAGGTTACAATCAAAGGCTCAAGATTCTTATCGTTTCTTGTGCCTTATGCGGATTTTGAAAATACGCTTTGTGCATTGCGCAAGAGCCATTTAAAAGCGGTGCATTTTGTGGTTGCCTATCGGGCTTTAAATGAGATGGGGCAGGTTTGTGAGCGCAGTAGCGATGATGGCGAACCTAAAGGAAGCTCCGGAGTCCCAGTGCTTAATGTATTGCGCGGGGCTGATTTGATTGATTGTGGTTGTGTTGTGGTGCGTTATTTTGGAGGGATTTTGCTTGGGGTTGGTGGGCTTGTGCGCGCATATACCAAAGCCACGCAAGAAGCGCTAAAGCAAGCAGAATCTAAAGATCTTATAATCCCTTATGAGATTTGTGAAAATATTATTTTAGAGTGTGACTATGCAAATTTAAAACGCCTAAAACACGCGATTGATGTGCATAAAATTAAGATTTTAAAACAAGAGTTTCTAGCCCAAAAAGTGCGCCTTGAGGCACAAGGCAGCCATACAAACCTTGAGAATCTTAAAAGTTCATTAAAATTTAGCATTGTGATTTTGCAAGATTAGCGTGCGATGATGACAGCAGCAATTGCAAATCCGCCATCGTGGCTTATACTCAAATCGATTTGCTTAATATTGTGTGCTTTTAGTTTAGATTCTGATAGTTCTAAGATTGGTGCGTTTTTTGCGTTATAAGAAATGTTAATATCTAAGAATGAAAGCTCTTTACCAATGCCAACGCCTAGCGCTTTTGAGCAAGCTTCCTTTGCTGCCCAAAATCCAGCAATACTTTGGATTTTATAATTTTTAGATTCTAAGATCTGGATTTCTTGAGGGTTGAGAAAATATCTCAAAAACCGCTCACCAAAACGTGCAAAAACATTTTGGATTCTATTAATGACAACTATATCAATACCAATCAAAACAGCCTACTGAATGACAAAAGATGTAAAAAAAGCATTTGTAATGTAGCCATCTACCAAAAATTCATTGATTTGATTTACAATCTCCTCTAATGCTCTTTTTTTGCCCTTATTTGTTTTGAGTTCTTCGGGGGTTTTAGAGGATAAGACATTGATAATTACGCTTGTAATGATGTCTGCTTTCTTTTCGATCTCAGGCTGTAGCTTGACATTATCAAGTGCTATGCTGAGTGAAGTTTGTAAATAAGAATCTCGCCCTTGAGAAGCAAGATTTACAATAAATGGATTTGGAAGCGGGACTTGATAAATTGGTCCGATATTCATCAAAGAAGTATCCCTCGTTGCATTTTGTGCGGGCTGTCTTTTTATATCTGGTTTCTGTTCTATTTCTTGGCTAGATTCTCCGCCTAATAGCACAATCAATACAACACCAATAAGAATTAACCCAAGCACCGCGCCTATGATAATAAAAAGCAGACCTTTATTGCTTTTTTGCGGGGCTTGCCCTTCTTTTTCTTCATCAACCATTTTATTCTCCTTGTGAAAAGTAAGTTAAAGCACTTTTGCCAAATTTTCTGTATTTGGTATTAGCAAATTGCCCAATTCTATCTGGAAAGCTATAAGAACTCATATGCTCTATAATAATTTTCTCAACAAAACGGCTTTCAATATCGCGCATAAGATTAGCACACCTTTGATAAATATCGGCATAATTCTGGCGGATTAAAAAGGGTGGGTCAAGATAGAGAATACTTGATTCTTGCAAGTTTTGCAGGAATGCAAGCAGATATGAAAAGCTGTCTTTAGCTATGATTTGGACTTGCATATGGGCAGGTATAAGCGCTAGATTCTGGCGTAAAAGATTTAAGGCATTTGCATCATTTTCAAAAAATATAGCCCTTTTAGCCCCACGACTTAATGCTTCAATCCCGATACTTCCACTTCCGCTAAATGCCTCTATAAAACAAGTTTGCAGAATCTCTCTACCAAGAGTGTTAAAAAGTGATTCTTTAAGGATTGCTTTTGTGGGACGCGTGCTAGATTCTAGTGGTGCAAAAAGCTTTAATCCTCTAAAAACTCCGCCAATCACTTGCAAAGTCTTTGTATGAGAAGTTTTATTGGTGTGTTTTTGGGATTTATGTGGAATCTTATTATTGCGCCACAATTTATTTCCTTTATTTTATTATTTCTTTGAGGATTCTTTAGGTGCGGAGATTATGATTTCAGAGACCTTTTGCTTAAATTCAAGCAGGGTTTCTTCCATGAGTTTGCTGATATTATTGAGAATGTAGGTATCGTGCGCAGAGAGGGTTTGTATCTTGTAGTTAGGATTAGAGATTGCGCTTTTGAAGGCGCGAAGTTTGTGGATGAGGCTTTGCTTGGTAAAGGGCTTTTTGATATGTGCTATATCAGAATCACTCTCTCCAACAATACACACAGGCTTGATATCACACACATCATAATCAGATAGCACGAAATCACAATCATTTAGCGGTGCGATGTGTTTTTTTAGATAAAACTCTAAGCTTTGTTGCAATAATTCAGATTCACACATAATCGCGATTTTCATCATACGCCTCCCTTTTGAAGTGGCTCATTAAAACAAAACTTTGATAAAGAATCAATAAAAGCCAAGTTTAAGTAGGGTTTGGCTAGAATCTGTCCGCTCCTTTTTAGACCTATGCAAAGCTGTTTTAGGGCAACGCTTCAGGGTGGGAACACAGCAGAGCACCTTAAATTAGTTTGTGCCGTAGCCACCTAAAAAGGGGT
>CBCPND010000041.1:0-4704 GCA_965120395.1 uncultured Helicobacter sp. | reverse complement strand
CGCACATAATCAGGAATTGCGCTTGCACCGTGTAGCACAAGAGGGATATTTGTAAGTCTTTTTACTTCTTGGAGGCGCTCAAAATCAAGCTTTGGCTCACCTTTAAACTTAAAAGCTCCGTGGCTTGTGCCAATGGCAGGGGCAAGATAATCTACTTTGCTTATCTTTACAAACTGCTCTGCTTCTTGTGGATTCACTAGAACAGCGTCTTTTTCATCCACTGAGATATTATCCTCAATCCCCATCAAACGCCCAAGTTCAGCCTCCACACTCACGCCTTTAGAATGCGCATAAGCAACAACCTCTGAAGTAATCTCTAGATTCTCATCAAATGGATGATGTGAAGCATCAATCATCACAGAGGTATATCCAGAATCTACTGCTATCTTACAAGACTCAAAGCTCGTGCCGTGATCAAGATGAAGTGCTACTGGTATGTGAGGATATTTCTTAACCATCACATCAACCATCGCTTTTATCATATCAATGCCTAGATATTTTATAGCGCCTTCACTTGTTTGGACAATAATTGGCGCATTTGCCTCATTTGCTGCGCTAAAAATGGCATTAAGCATTTCAAAATTTACAAAATTAAACGCCCCAACGCCATAATTTTCTTTGTGCGCTTTAAGAAGGATTTCATTCCCGCTAACTAACATATAAACCTCTGTGTTATATAGAAAGTTTTATGTTTGATTTTTTGCGCAAGTTATCAACCTTGCTTTTCATTTCTTGCTGTATTTTTTGCTCTTGGATCATTCTTATAAGGGGCTGTTTAATTTGCTCAAAATCGTAGCGATCTGCCTTCTTAACAACATAAATAATATGATAACCAAAGTCTGTCTTCACTGGTGTTTTAGAATAAGATCCAGCACTCATACTAAAAGCTGCATCTGAAAATGGCTTAACCATTTGCTCTTTTTCAAAAGGTCCTAAATCTCCACCATTCTGAGCTTGCTTATTGGCTGGGTCAATTGTCTGCTTATTAGCCAATTCAATAAATTTTTTCTCAATATTGCCTTTTGGTGTTTTGTTTAACTCGCTAATAATACTATTAGCTTCAGCCTCAGTTTTTACGACAATATGGCGTGCATGGACATTTGGCTTATTAAAATCTGCTTGATGAGAATCAAAATATGCTTTTGCATCGGATTCTGTAATATTTGCACTTTGTGCGATTTTGCGGCTTTCACTTTGCGCCCACGCACTCACAAGCATTCTGTTTTTGATGTTTTGTGTGATTGTCTTATAAGCATTTTGGAATTCCTGAGTAGAATCTAGTTTTTGCTTTTGGGCTTCTTTAGCGATGACGATATTGTCAATTAGATTATTAACTAACTCTTTTTGTTGCTCTTTTGTAAGCTTGTTAAAATCAAATCCAGGATTATTTGCCTTTAGTTCATTGAAATCCTCTTCCGTAATAGCCGTCCCATCAACTGTGGCTAAAGTCTTTGCATTCATAAGACCAACGCTTAAAACACTTGCAAGCGTGATACTTATCAAACTTCTGCTCATCAAACTTTTTTTGCTCATCATTTCTCCTTTTCTAGTTTTACTAATAAAGCCAATATTCTACCTTTATTTTGTAAATTTGGATATTGAAATATTTAAGCTATAAATTGTAAAAGAAAATTGCTTCAATAGAGTTAAAAAATTATACATAAAAATAATGCTACAATATCTAAAAATAAAGGCACTTTATGCAACAACTCACGATTATTGATACTTTTGGATTCTTTTTTCGCAGTTTTTATGCTCTTCCACCTCTGCAAAATTCTAAAGGCTTTCCTACCGGACTCCTTATGGGATTTGCAAATCTTATAATGAAACTTTATAACGAAAATACACATAGCTTTATTGTCTTTGCCCTTGAAGGTGAAGGCATAAATAGACGTAAAATTATCTACCCAAAATATAAAGCAAATCGTGCTAAAGCTCCACAAGATTTGATTTTGCAACTTCCAATTGCGATTGAGTGGATTGAGAAAATGGGGTTAGTAAGTATTAAATTTGATGGGTATGAAGCAGATGATGCAATCGCTTCTTTAGCGACAAAAGCGCAAGAAAATAGCATAAAATCTAGAATCATAAGCCACGATAAAGATCTCTACCAGCTCATAAATGAAAATATCTTTCTATATGATCCTATTAAAAATATCGAAATCCATGAGCAAGAATGCTTTAATAAATTTGGTGTAATGCCAAAGAATTTTATTGATTATCAAAGTTTAGTTGGCGATATAAGCGATAATATCCCCGGAATTAAAGGCATTGGCAGCAAGAGTGCTTCAAAGCTTATTAGTCATTTTGGCTCTCTTGATGCGATATATGCAAACACAAATGCCCTGCAAGAAATTATAGGCTCAAAGCTTGCAGATTCTGTCATATCAAGCAAAAATGATGCGTATTTAAGTCGCGACCTTGTCACGCTTAAAGCAGATCTTCCAATTAAGTTTGATTTAAAAAATTTTGCGATGCCTAAGATAAATCCGCTTGAAAAAATACTTGATGAACTGGATAAATACGAGTTTATCAAGATTATCCAGCGTCTAACCAAACAACCTATGAATACAAAATATGAAGGCATAAATAAGCCCGCCCAAAAAGGTCTAGGTGGCTTAAAACCGCTAGATTCTACTTCTGATTTTAGCTTCACTACCACAACACTTGATAGCTTAGACTCCATAAAAAGGGTGCTTTGTGATGTACCGCTAGATTCTATCATCTCTTATGATTGTGAGACTACAGGACTTGATGCCTTAGATGCCAAAATCGTAGGCTTTAGCTTTTGTATCAATGGCAAAGATGGCTATTATGTCCCAATAAATCATAACTACCTTGGAATGCTAAATCAACTCTCACAAAATGAAGCCATAGAAGCCATAAGGATGATTTTTGCGCACCCAATCATCGGGCATAATATCAAATACGATCTTGTAATCGCTAAAAAATTAGGTATAACCCCGAAACAAGAAATCTATGATTCTATGATTCTAGCGTGGCTTTATGATAGCGTGAGTAAAGTTGGGCTTGATTGGCAAATGCAAAAGTGGTTTTCACACACAATGATTAAATTTAGCGATATTGTAGGCAAGGATGAGAATTTCTCAAGCGTAAATATCGATGTTGCCACGCAATATGCTGCTGAAGATGCCATAGCTTGTATGGCTTTATTTAAACGATTACAAAATGAACTAGAATCTAAAGATATCAATTTATTAGAACTCGCTAAAAATCTAGAATTTCCTTTTATAAATGTCTTAATCGAGATGGAGGGCAATGGAATTGCCATAAATCCAGAGCATTTTGAGAATCTCTCTAAAAAATTTGGCACAGAATTAGCAAATCTTGAAAAAGAGATTTTTGATCTTGTCGGCAGTGTGTTTAATATCAATTCCCCAAAACAACTTGGCACAATCTTATTTGATACTTTAGGCTTAAAAGCACAGCGCCAAATCAAAGGTGGCTATAGCACCGATGAGAAGACGCTTTTAGCACTTATAGATTCCCACCCAATTATTCAAAAAATAATGGATTATCGCGAAGTCGCAAAACTTAAAAACACCTATGTCGAGCCTATTTTAAAGCTACATAAAAATAAGCGCATACACTCATCATTCCTGCAAACTGGCACAGCCACAGGTCGCCTAAGCTCAAAATCCCCAAATATCCAAAACATCCCAGTGCGAACCAAAATGGGCAAAGAAATTCGAGGCGGGTTTGTCGCAAGCTGTGAGGATAACATTCTCTTATCAATTGATTATTCACAAATTGAGTTGCGACTTTTAGCGCATTTTTCACAAGATCCAGCACTCATTGAAGCTTTTAAAAACAATCTTGACATCCACGCCCAAACTGCAAAAATTATTTTCAAAAATAATGAAATTGCCGCCCAAAAACGCGATGTAGCAAAAAGCATAAATTTTGGGCTAATCTATGGAATGGGTGCGAAAAAACTAGCCCAAACACTTAAGATTCCATTCGGCGAAGCAAAAACATATATACAAAATTATTTTGAGTCTTTTCCGACCGTTAAGGAGTTTTTAAAATCAAAAGAAGATGAGATTCTATCAAATGGCTATTCACAGACACTTTTAGGACATAGGCGGTATTTTGATTTTAGTAATGCTACGGAATTTATGAAGGCAAATTATTTGCGCGAGGGGATCAATTCGATTTTCCAAGGCAGTGCGGCGGATTTGATTAAGCTTGCGATGTTAAAAATTTATAAAGAGTTTCAAAACACGCAAGTTAAGATGCTTTTGCAAGTGCATGATGAGCTGATTTTTGAGTTACCAAAAGATGGCGCTAAAGAAGTCGCGCAAAAAATAGCGCACATTATGAATACAATTTATGAGCTTAAAGTCCCGCTAGATTCTAATATCTCAATGGGTCAAACTTGGGCGGATTTGAAATAATTTAAAATAGCTAGATTCTAGCTCGTGTAAAAATCTCACTACTTAATTAAATTGCGCTTAAAGTTTATGCACTACAAGAGTGTGATTTATAAAATTCTATGACTTCTTTATACATCTCTTCTGTCTTTTTGATTGAAGATTCTAGTGTGTAGTTTAGCGCACTTTTAGCGTATAGGGTAGAGGCAATCTCTCGCTCTTTTTGGTTTTCTATCCAATAAGTGATTTTCTGGCTTAAATCATCGCTATCTCCAGCTTTGAAAAGCGATCTAGAATCTAGGGCGAATTG
>CBCPND010000040.1:0-15207 GCA_965120395.1 uncultured Helicobacter sp. | reverse complement strand
TTGATAATATTCAGCATCTAATCGCCCTGTTTTGAGGAAAGATTCTTTGAGTGTGGCTATGGTGTAGTTTGGGATTTGATTTTGGTTATTTAGGATACTTTGCAAAGGATTTTTAGAATCTAACCCTAGAGATTCATAGAGTAGATTCTCAGCCTCCTTATATAAAGCCTTGCTAGATTCTAGGGCTTTATGAGAATCTTTGACAAGCTTTTGTATCTCTAATTGAAATGACATAGGAAAAATGGGGATTTTGCACCCGTAGATGTCAGAATCCAATATTGCGGGATATAATGAAGCAGTGTTTGCTCTCATCATTTTTGTAATGAAGTAATTTGTTTTACAAAAAATATATAAGAACTCAGGCAAAATATCTTTGCTCGCTAATCGCAAAATGGTAAAACCACTTGTCCCAATAAGCCTTTTTGGATTTTTTATCAATGCTACTGCATTTCTGTTTGGTCGCACACTTGATACACAAATATCATTGTTTTGTAAAACATAAGTGGCTCTATCTGGAATATTTTTATAATCAATTTCTGTAACTGAATATTCCATTCCATTTTTTAGGTCAATATCGCTAATCTGCAAATAATTAAAATTCTTTCTTAATTTAAAACTTCTAATATTTTTTATTCTGGTATCTATAAAGCTATTTATAATTTTTGCATTTTTTACTCTATCTTCATTTTCTAAATACTCCTTTTTAAAATACTCCGCATCGATTCTAAAGCTTTCATTATCTTTCACTTCGCTAAGCTTTAGCACACTCACTTCTAAATGTGGGTATTTGTCTTGCAGGATTTTATTAACAGACATTGTTTCTATCCTTATTTTTATAGTTATATTGCAATGTTATAGCGCTTGAAATTTCGCCAATCCGTATAGCTTCCTCCAGATTATAGCCTAGTCGCAAAAGTAAAATTTCTAAATCTTTTTTAAACTTGATTTTTGTAGGCTTATTATGAAATATCTCATTTCGTGCTTTGCGAATTTGGCTTAATTTTGTCATCAAATGATCTTTAGTGCCATAACTTGGCAATTCTTGATTTTTATACTGCTTACTATTCTTAAATATACAACTTAACTCGCCCCAATGAAAGCTAATAATATCCTCTAAATCCACAAGATATAGACAATCAAAAACTTCCCAAGTATTTTGTGGCTTTTTTGAGATTATTTTTCTTTTTTGAAGTATTTTAAAAATGAATTTCAAACCTGCTTTGTGTTGCTTTTCTTTTGTGTTATAAACCAATCATCACAGCTTGTGTTATACAAATTTGCAATACAAACTGCTAGAGTGCTACGCAAAGCATTTTCAAAACAATGCAGGAGTAAAAGTTTGCCTGATGAGTTTTTCTTCTTTTTGCATAAAGTTTCATAATCAAAGCAAAAAGATTAGTATTTAGAGTTTTTGAATCTTTTTGTAAAATAATTTTAGCTTCCTTGCAAGCTCCCCATAAGTAAGCAAAATGCAAAACTCTTATGCTTTGTTTAATGCGTCTTTCAAAATCTCCTGTTAATAAATCAGGATAATTCACAAACAAATCTCTAATTTTTGCATATTCGCTTTCTTGTAAAGAAAAAGGCATTTTTTTCCTTGTTTTTATCTTAAATTAACGATAATTATACTATACTATCGCTTAATTTAGAGGGCTAACCTGCCGAAAGCTGCGGGGTACTCTTAGGAGAAGCTACTCTAAATTCTCTTTTTATACTCACTCATTTCTTTCTTAAATTTTTTCATACATAAACTTTTTAAAATTTTTAATACTATAACTCACTCTCTCCAAAAGCTCAGGTTCTCAACTCTTGCAAACTCTATAAACGCCTCAGCAATGCCATCTTGTTGAATATTTTTGTAGATTTCACATCGTTTTTTATACTCTTGCATTCTTTTAGCGAATTCTTCATCGCTTTCCCCTTTTTGTCTTAATGGCTCATCACCTTCTAAATGCGGATTAAACAAATCGTGTTTTACGATTTTGTGTCCGTGAAAATCTAGGATAAACTCGCTGTTAGCATCTTTGATATAGATTTTCTCGCCTGAATTATCCTTGCTAGGTAACATTTGCGTAGCAAAGAAAATATTATAATCCTCTTTTTTAGGGCAGAGCTCGCCTCCATTGCTATCATCACCGCCCCACTTTTGTAAGAATAAAACAGAAGTTTTCGTGCCAGTATGAGGCTTAAAGACATTTTGATGTAAGCCTATTACGGCTAAGATTCTAGCTTTTTGAGCGATAAATTCGCGTATATACTTATCGCTTGAGTTATTAAACCTCCCTTGAGGCAGGACGATTGCCATTCTTCCGCCGGGCTTTAGCATATCAAGGTTACGCTCGATAAAAAGAATATCTCTGCCAACTTTATTTTGTGTCTTGCCATTGGCATTCTTGCCAAGCTCATAGCGATTTAGGATTCTGCTTTCTTTGATGTCGCCTGCGAAGGGTGGGTTTGCCATTAAGATATCAAAGTTAAAGTCTCGATTTTCATCTTTTGTGCTTCGCAATTTTTTAAATCTCTTAAAACCATCAAAATATACATCTTGCCAAGATTCATCATCTTTCACCCAATCTTCCCAGCGCTCATAATCAATGGAATTAAGATACAAGACATTTGTATGTCCATCTCCTGCGATTAGGTTTAGCATCTTTGATACACGCACGCTTTTCTCATCGAAATCAATGCCAAAGATTCTCTCTTTGACATAATCTTCACATTCTGGAATCTTCTTCTCAGCGGTAAAAAGATGGCTTGCTTCGATATTTTTTGTTCTATAAATATTTCTCCAGACATAAAAACAAGTATGAATAGGGAATCCACAGCTTCCACTTGCAGTATCTATCATATACTCATCTTTCTTAGGATTTAACATCTTAACGCACATATCAATGACATATCTTGGCGTGAAATACTGCCCTTTTTCGCCTTTAGCGGATTTATTAACCAAATATTCAAAAGCATCATCAATGACTTCTAAATTAGAATTAAAAAGCTTTACTTTATAAAGCGAAGCAATGCAAACGCTTAAATGCGAAGGGCTTAAGCGCATTCTCTCATCATCGTTAAATACGCCTTCCCATTTTTTCTTGGCTTTATCAAAGAGATTTTCAATCTTTGCTTTAAGCTCAGAATCTGACTCGCCATAATTTTTAAATTCTAGATTCCTATCTTTATTTCTCGCGCCTTCTAGCTCATCATAAAGCTTGACAAATATGAGTTTAAAGCATTCTTCAAAGACATCAACTCCAGCATTTGCCAAAACTTCATCTTCCATATCCTTAATGATGTTTTTTAGACTACGCTTTTGGGTCTGCAAAATATCTATTTTTATCAAATCATCAAATGTAAATTTCTCTCGCAAGATGTCTTTTAGTGATTTATCGCTTGTAGGAATATCTGGGATTTCTTCGAAATAATTTGGATCTTTTCTGTGGAAGTAATTTATCTGCAAACCATTACTCCACACCGCCATAGTCGCGCCTGTGGCATTGCAATAGCTTTTAAGCTGATCTTTGCCATCTTTTAGCTTTGGTTTTTTCACTTCGATGATGATATAAACGGCGTTAGGCTGAAGCTTATCCATAATGACAATATCTGCACGTTTCACTTCACGTCCAAAATGCACAGCATATTCGACTTGGATTCTAGATTTTGGGTAGGTATATTCATTGATGAGTCTATCAAGGTAAAGCTGGCGCACTATTTCTTCAGGGGTTAGTTTTATGGATTTATCACGAATGAGGCAAGGGATGTAATATTGTGGCTTTGTGCCTTGCGTGCTAGATTCTTTGGTGATGATTTTAGATTCTAGTTTGTTGATAGAATCTAGGCTAAACAAATCAAGATTATATTCGCTATCTTTGAGTATTTCTTGTAGCTTCATTATGTCCTCTTTGGATGTTTCTTTTAATATTTTATTAGCCGAAATTATAACAAAGAGTGTGAAATTATTTGACTATTTGAGTCTTGCAAGCAAGAGGTTTAATCTTGATATTTTTCTTAAGCAAAAAATATATAAAATACATAAACAAATAAGCCATAAAGTCTTAGGAGAATCTATGAAAAATCTAGCTAAAATCGCAATTATTTTGTGCGCTGTATTTATGACTTTTGCATCCACTACATCGATAAACTCGCTAGAATCTAGTGAGGATTTTGCAAATTCTAAAGATTTAGCGTTAGATTCTAAAATTTTAACCCAAGATTCTACCCTAGATTCTAAAAACGCACAATTCAAAGGCTTTCTACAGCCAAATCAAAAGCCCTACATTAGAAAATTTGGCGATATTGGGCAATTCTTGCCAGCCCTAAGCTTAGGCTACACACTTTTAATCAAAGATTTTCTAGGCTTTAAACAGCAGGCTATCTCTGTAGTTGCCGTTGTAATCGCTACTTATGTCATCAAATATAGCTTTTATGGAATCGCAAAAATCAATCCAGAATATGCCAAAGTCTCAAAACGACCAGATAGCGGTAAATTTGAAGGATTCCCTAGCGGACACACAGCAGCCGCATTTAGCGCAGCTGGATTCTTACAAAAGCGCTATGGCATAAAGCTTGGACTCCCAGCAGTGATCATCTCATCTGTGGTTGGATTCTCGCGCGTAGAAGTTCAAAGACACACGCTTTTGCAAGTGATATGTGGCGGGTTGCTTGGGTTTTTTGTAAGCTTTTTATTAACTAAACCAAGAAGTAAGCAACCACCAAATATAAATTCAAAAGATTCTAAACTGGAATATAAAAGTGCGCTTTGTTTGCTACTTTTATGCTGTATTTAGAAAATGAAAATGCGCTGCTCACACTGCCATTTAGAATACGATATTTCACAACTTGAGTGCATACAAGAGAATGGTGAAGAGCTGTATTTTTGCTGTAATGGCTGTAAAAGTGTATATTTTTTACTGCAAAAAAGTGGTTTTGGTGGATTCTATCAAAGGCTAGGAGACACGACTCTAACACCACCAAAACTGCTAAATGAAAATCTAAGCCACGCTGATAAGAATCTAAATAACGCACAAAGTAAGTCATTTTTAGATAGTGAAACCTTTTTACAAGAACATGCAAAGAAAATAGATTCTAATTATGAAGTAAGCCTTATAATTGAGGGTATTCATTGCGCAGCTTGCGTGTGGCTTAATGAAAATATCGTGGGCGCGCAAAAAGGTGTGCTAAAAGTGCATATCAACTACACAAACAACAAGGCTAAGATTCTATTTAACCCAAGCCAAATAAAGCTTTCACAAATCTTTGCTCTTATAGAATCTATCGGCTATCACGCTCATATCTATGACCCAAATACACAAGAAAAGCACATTCTAAAGCAAAAGCGCAGTTTTTTTATCTCATTTGTAGTTGGTGTGTTTTGCACGATGAATATTATGTGGATTGCTGTAGCACAGTGGGCTGGCTACTTCTCAGGTATGAGTCAAGAGATGAAAGATGTGTTAAATCTCACATCCTGCCTTTTGGCAACGCCTGTGCTGTTTTATACGGGTAGAATCTTTTTTAGTGGTGCGTATTATGGGCTTAAAAATGGCTTTGTAGAGATGGATTTGCTTGTGACATTTGGTGCGAGCCTTACTTTTATCTACTCAATTTATGCATCAATTACGCGAAGCGGGGAGACTTATTTTGAATCTGTGGCAATGATTATTTTGTTTGTCTTTAGTGGGAAGTTTTTAGAGATGCGTGCTAGAAGTGCAGCTGGCGATAGCCTTGATAAACTGCATTCTATTATACCTCAAATCGTAAGCGTAGAATCTAAAGAAGGCATTATCAAAAAGGATATAAAACAAGTGAAAATTGGTGAGATAATCCGCGTGAGTCCGGGTGAGATGCTAGGCTGTGATGGTGTGCTGCTTGATGAAGAGATAATGCTTGATATGCGCTCTTTAAGCGGAGAATCTATGCCTATCCAAAAGCATAAATCCCAAGAAGTTCTCTCTGGCTCAATCGCGCTAGATTCTGGCTTTCGCTATGAAGTAAAAAAGCTTTATAAAGATTCTATGATGAGCCACATTATAAATCTTTTAGAAGAAAGTCTAAACCACCGCCCACATATCCAAAATCTAGCCAACTCTCTCTCACAAATTTTTTCGCGTAGCGTGCTATTTATTGCTCTTTGCGGGTTTATTGGCTGGTATTTGTATAATCACGATGCGCAAAATGCACTAATCATTGCCATATCTGTGATTGTGATTTCTTGTCCTTGTGCTTTGGCTTTGGCTACGCCGATAGCTAGTGTCGTTGGTGTTTCAAGGGCTTATAAAAGCGCACTTTTATTCAAAGAAGCAAAATTTCTAGAATCTTTAGCTAAAGCCGATACGATTTTCCTTGATAAAACAGGCACGCTAACAAAAGGCGCACCAAAGCTAAAAAGCACTCTAGAATTTAACGCTTTTGATAAAAATATTTTGCATAGTTTTATATCGTTTTCAAATCATCCAATCTCTAAAGCCCTGCAAAATGCGCTTACATACGCAAATGATAAGAATCCAGAATCTTTAAAATCATATGAGATTGTGGATTTTAAACAGCATTCATCGCGTGGAATTAGCGCGTTTTGTAAAACAACACAACAAGCTCTCTTTGGTGGAAGCATAGAGTTTTTAAAATCACAAAACATTAAAGGCTTAGAGAATCTAGATTCTAGCAATCTACCACAATTAAGCCTTTTTGGCTATGCGATAGACTCAAATCTCGTGGCTTTGTTTTTCTTTGAAGATGAGCTAAAGGATGGTGCAAAAGAATTTTTAGATTTCTTGAAATCTAAAAACAAAACTCCAATTCTCTTAAGTGGCGACAGATTAGAAGTTGTAGAAAATCTAGCTAATACTTTAGGAATTGATACATTCTACGCACAGATTTTACCCGAACAAAAGGCTAAAATTATTAGTCAATACACTCAAACAAATGTGCCAATTAACGCTAATCAAAAAGATTCTAAAAATACAAAAAGCCTTGAGAATTTTAAAAATCCACAAACAAAAAATGTTATGATTGGTGATGGGCTTAATGATATTTTGGCTTTGCAAAAGGCTTGTGTTGGGATCTCTATGGGTGCTGGGAGTGATGTGGCAATCGCTTGCTCTGATGTTGTAATTTTAGATGATGATAGCTTAGAGAGTTTACAAAAGGCGTTTGTAATTTCACTGCAGACTTTTAATCGCATCAAGCAAAACATTGCTTTAAGCATAATTTATAACGCGCTTATGATTCCACTAGCTTTGGCTGGGTTTATAATCCCACTTTTTGCCGCACTCAGTATGAGCTTGTCGTCTTTGCTTGTAGTTGGGAATTCGCTGCGTAAATAGTAAGTCTATAACCATTGCTAAAAACCAAAGCTCTGAAGCCATAGTGTAGGTAAAGGCTATAGATTCTGTAATTTAGCTTTTGAGAACTCAACGATTTTGCCGTGATAACGCGCATAGATCTGCGCTAATGGCATCTCTCCATAAAGTGCAGATAAACTCTTAAAATCTAAATTCATAAACCACGCCTGAAGCTCATTATAATCAAAAATCTCAATTCCAAGCTTAGCTAAAAACTTAAAGCTATATCTATCGACAACCATCACTTCACGCCCGCAAGCATAATTCAAGATAGAATCCGCACTCTCAAAGCCTATGCCCTTTTGCGCAAGTAGCCATTCTCGATTCACATCCTCACAAAAGCTTGCAAAGCTTCCAAAATCTGTTTTAATAGCTTTTGCTAAAGCAATGAGTCTTGAGGATTTCTGGCGATAAAAGCCACTTGGTGCTATTAGATTCTCGATACTAACGATATTTGCTAGATTCTCTAAGCTTTCTTCATTATCACTACTTAAAATGCACGCTCTTTTAAGATTAAATAGCGAAGATTCTACATTGCTCCATTTTGTATTTTGCGTTAAAATCGCGCTGACAACCACTTCAAAGCTTAGTGCGTTTGGCCACCACCAAGGCTCTTTATTTTGAAGTAAATTTAGGCTTTTAAGCCTTTGCAAAATCCAAATACTCTCCAAAATCCATTCCTTTTACAAGCTTAGATTCTATAATGTAAAATCCCTAACTTGCTTGCTCTCGCCTAAAATCATCACCATATCATCTTTATGGATTACCTCATCTTCTTTAAAGTCAAGATTCCAGCTAGAATCTAGTCTTTTTAGACCAATGACTTTAATTTTTTTCATCACATCTTTTAGAATCTGTCCTGAAGTTTTATGACTCACACGAATACGCGCAATGCTAATTGTGTTTGAAATATCTGTGATCTCAAAATCTGGATGTGATAAAAACCCCTTAATCAAGCTTGCTGCAGATTCTCGTTCAGGATAGATAATCTTATTTGCACCAAGTTTAGCTAGAATCTTACCGTGGATTGGTGAGATTGCTTTAGAGATAATTTGCTTGATATTAAGCTCTTTTAGTGCCATAACGGTTAGAATGCTAGATTCTATATCTTCTCCAATGCTTACAATCACATAATCAAGATTAACAAATCCAGCCTCTTCTAGTGCATCCTTATCAGTAGAATCTAAAATGCAAGCCATATTTGTCATTGAAGCAAATTCTTTGACTTTGGCTTCTTCTTTATCGGCAAGGATAACATTTTGTCCTTGGTCGATTAAGCCTTTAGCCACGTGGAATCCAAACTTTCCAAGCCCTATAACTCCATAAGTTAATCTTTCTTTCATAGCATTATTCTCCCTTCTGGATATTGAAATTTCTTTTGTTTTTGCTTCGTGAAAATAGCAAATGAAAATATAAGCACACCAACTCTTCCACTTATCATTAGTAAAATAATAAGTAGCTTACTTGCGTTACCAAAAGTGCTAGTAAGGCTTAAAACCCCACCACCATCACCAACAGATAGCCCAGCAGTGCTAAACGCAGAACACATCTCAAAAATAATCCCTAAAAATCCACGCACCCCACCATCCTCGATTAAAGCGATAAGAGTAATAGCAAGTGCGATATATGAAATGGCAACTATGAGTATTAAAAATGCGTCATCTATGGTTTTTTGTGGGATTTTTTTATTAAACACAATCACACTCTCCTTATCGCGCAAAATGCAGTATGTATATACAAGGAGCACTGCGATTGTCGTTATTTTAATCCCTCCAGCACTCCCACCAGGAGCTCCACCAATCACCATAAAAAACGATCCAAAAAGCAAGGTGCTATCTTTAAAATATCCCAAATCAAGCGTATTAAATCCAGAGGTACGGAAATTTACAGAGGTAAAAAATGAGCTTAGAATCTGTTCATAAAGGCTTAGATTCTGGAGAGTTTTAGGATTATTATGCTCAAAAATAAACACAATCAATGTCCCAAGCACAAGGAGAATAATGGTTGCAATAAGGACTATTTTTGTGTGAATTGATAGATAAAAAAATCTATGTTTTTGAAACAAATAGCACTCAAGCAAGACAAAATACCCAAGCCCACCTATGATAATTAACACACACAGCACAATATTAGTAAACAAATCTCCTTTATATGGCATCATTCCATATTCAAATATACTAAAACCTGAATTATTAAATGCTGCCACAGCGTGAAATACACCACTCCACAATGCCTCAAAAAATGGCATATCAATCACAAAACGCAATGTCAATAAAATAGCCCCAAAAGCCTCAAAAACAAGCACAAATAAAAGTGCATTTTTTACAAGGTTTGTGAGTCCTTGGATCGTCGGGTAATTAAGGCTTTCTTTTAGCATCAATTTACTTTTATAATCAAGATTTACGCGCAATAGAATATATATCAAACTCACAAGCATCATATATCCAATCCCGCCAACTTGAATAAGAAGCAAGATAAGCATTTGTCCATAAAAGCTAAAATCTAAAGCGGTATTTTTCACGATAAGCCCTGTCATACTCACTGCTGAGCTTGCTGTGAAAAATGCATCAATAAGGCTTAAATCACCATTATGCATAATGGGTAGCATAAGGAGTGCTCCGCCTAAAATAGCAATACCAAAATACCCAAGGAGTAAAAATCTAGCAACCCTTCTTTTATCCAAAATCTTCCTAACTAGCTAAAATTAAAGAATCGTATTATAATATTCTTTTTCATATAAACAAAATATTCTATAAACAAGGCTTATTACAAAAAGTAAAAATATGACGACGCAAGATCTCTTTTTATCTTTATGTGTAAAAAAGGCGTGGGATTTCCAAGGGCTAACCCTGCCAAATCCAGCTGTTGGTGCGCTTGTGCTTGATGAAAACTACAATATTCTAGCCCTGCAAGCACACCAAAAAGCAGGTTTCCCGCACGCTGAAGTATTGGCATTGCTTGAGGCATTTAATAATCTCACAGGCAAAAATATCGCACTTCAAGATTCTGCCTCTATTCATCAATTTTTACTAGCAAATCATAATGGGCTTTTTTATGATAAAACTATGTTTATTACCCTTGAGCCTTGTAGTCATTATGGTAAAACCCCGCCTTGTGCCAAACTTCTATCAGAACTCAAACCTAAAGAGATCTTCATCGGCACAAGGGATACTTGGGGAGAGTCTGCAAATGGTGCGCAAATACTTATTGAAAATGGCATTAAAGTGCATTTTATGGAATCTAAATTGCCACAATTGCAAAACAATCTACAAACTAAAAAACCAAAGATTCTAGAATCTGGCAATTTAGATTCTAACTTCAATCTAGGCTTTAGGGAATCTCAGGCTTTAGATTATGGTCTTGTAGAATCTAGTGCATTTAGGGACTTGCTTTTGCCATTTTTGTGCTTGAAAAATAAAGGGCGATTTAATCTTTTTAAGCTCGCGATAAGACTAAATGGTGATTATAAAAGCGGGCAAATCTCTTGCAAACAAGCGCAAATCTTCACGCACAATCAACGCACAATAGCAGATTCTATAATCATCTCTGGCAAGACATTGCTAAATGATAAGCCGACTTTGGATTCTAGGTTTGCAGATGAGATGTTTGCCACATCTAAAATGCCTGATATCCAAATTCTCACGCGTAGTAAAAACTCAATCAATAAAGCACTAGATGCCCCTCTTTTCAATGTGCCAAATCGTCAAATACATATTGCTAGTGCACCACAAGAACTTTGGCTAGATTCTGGATATAACATTATTGAAGGTGGGCTTGGTTTATTTAATACATTGCAAAATCATATTGATATGCTTTTATTTCATATCTCGCCCACATTTGCAAACAATTTAACACAAGATTCTATGCAAGACTTAATAAAACCCCATACAAATGCCATAAATGCTATTGCAACGCTTAAAAGCCTTATTGACTTTAAAGTATTGCACATTGCACAATGTGGAAAGGATGTGCTTTTATGGCTAAAGCCAAATTTTTAAGATTCTACCAGCTCTCTAATGGCTACGCGTATAATAGCGATAGTTTGTTTTTAGTGGATTTTGCTAAAGCTTATTTAAAGCCACGAATGCAAATCTTGGATTTAGGAAGTGGATGTGGCATTATAGGACTACTTTGCGAGAGGCATTTTAATGTGTGTGCAACATTACTTGAAATTGACAAAAACACAAGCTTTTTATCAAGTATCAATGCCAAAACAAATGGCTTAGATTCTAGAATCTTTTGTGCTGACTTTTTAGATTCTAGTGTGAATGCGGACAAGCTCGGAAAATTTGATTACATCGTCTCTAATCCGCCATTTTATCGCAAAGGTGCGCTTATCTCTAAAAACCAGCTTTTGGCTCAAGCGCGAAGTTCTAGCTTCCTACCAGCTAAAGAATGGATTAAGCGCACAAAGCATTTCTTAAAGCCAAAAGGTGGAATTATTTTTTGCTATCGACCCTGTGATTTGGGGCTTATATTTGTTGTCTTGAAAGAAAATGGCTTTAACTGCGAGACATTGCGCCTTGTGTATCCATTTGCTTCAAGAGAGGCAAGTTTGGTACTACTATATGCGAGGCTAGATTCTAGAACACCACTTAAGATTCTGCCACCACTCTTTACACATAACTCGACTCTGCAAACAGATTTTAGCAATGAAGCTAAAGCTATCTATGAGAAATATCAAACCTATAGCATTAAAGTGCATTCAGATTTTATTGAGAATCTTTAATCCTTTATAAATACTTGCACTTCAATTATTGAGGATTCTCAAGGCTCTGCGGATAGTAAGTCCTAAAAAGTTGATGCTTGCAAGGGCATCTTCGTATCCACAAGCCAAATGTAGCCTAAATTAAAATTTTTAGCGTATGGGTGGATTTCCGCTGTGATATAGCCATAATCTCTCCTGATTGAAACTACTTCTCCCACTAAAATCCCCTCGATAAAAATTCCATCAAGTCCACTTGTAAAGACCTTATTACCAATATCAATGCCTGTATGCAGTGGAATATAGTCTGCTATAATATTTTCCGATCCGATGCTATTATAATGAATGAGTGCTGGGATCTTCTCGTCACCTATAAAAACGCTATAACTGCTTTTTTTTTCCCCATTTAAAAGCCCAATGAGCCTATTATCTTGGACAATTGCTATGCCTAAAGCCTTACCATCTTGGACGATCCCAAAAATCTTACCATTCTCATATCCACTCACATCAAACTCAATCCACACGCGATTATAATCTCCCATCCTGATATATGAATACGCTCGCGCTGGAAGGAATCTGCTGTCATAATAGTAAGTTTGCTGTGTGTCAAATAAAGAAAGAGAATCCAGCTCTTTGCGTAGCTTTAGAATCTCCAGCTCAAGTTTATCATATTGTTGAAGCTTTTGCTCGTATTGCTCTATGAGTCGGGCTTGATTGAAGTGCTTCTGATAGGCAGACGCAATAGTCTCTTTAGAATCTTGAATTTTAATTTTTATATGACTGCCTACATCAAGAATATAGCCACGCAGAGATAAGCTAGAATCTATCGCGATAAAAGCGATGACTAAAATGACTACAACAATGCCTAGTTTCTGGTATTTCATCTAGTTGTCGCTACTATTCATATTTGCTTGTATTGCCAAGCGCATCTAACTCCTCAATTGCTTTTCCCGTTCCTTTGGCAACAGCCAACAAAGGCTCATCCCCTACGAAAACAGGAAGCTTAATCGTATCAGACAAGTAGCGATCAAGCCCTCTTATAAGAGCGCCACCACCTGTTAATGTAAGTCCATTTTCAATCAAGTCTCCAGCCAAATCTGCAGGAACGGCTTCTATTACACTTTTGATAGCAGAGCTTATCTCTCGTAATTGATCTTTTATCGCCTCTCGAATATCCTCGCTTGTAAGTTCTACAGTACCTAAAAGCCCGCTTACTTGGTCTCGACCTTTTATCTGCATAGATAGTGGTATCTCAAGAGGTGCTGCTGCACCGATACTAATCTTAATCTCCTCCCCTGTGCGCTCACCAATTAGGAGATTATATTTTTTTCTTACATAATCTACAACTGCCATATTAAGCTTATCTCCTGCCACACGGATTGATTTTGAAACAACCAATCCTCCAAGAGATATGACACCTATTTCTGTCGTTCCTCCACCAATATCTACAATAAGGCTGCCTTGTGGCTCTCCTACCGGTAATCCAGCACCAATAGCTGCTGCCATAGGCTCTTCTATGAGATATACTTCCCTTGCACCAGCACTCATAGCAGATTCTTTCACCGCCTTACGCTCAACGCCTGTCAATCCATATGGCACACAAATCATAATTCTTGGACGGACGAGGGCTTTTCTATTATGGGCTTTTTCTATAAAATAGCGAATCATTTTTTCTGTGACATCAAAATCTGCTATAACGCCATCTCTCATAGGACGAATAGCATGGATTCCACTATGTGTCTTGCCGACCATTTCTTTAGCCTCACTCCCAACAGCTAGAATCTCCCCATCGTTACGCCCATATCTATCAGCTTTAATCGCAACAATGGAGGGTTCATTGATGATGATCCCTTGCCCTTTTAATAACACAATGGTGTTTGCCGTCCCTAAATCTATTGCTATATCGTGCGAAAACATTCCTATAACTTTATTTACAAACATAGTTATGCTCCTTTGACTTGAGATATTTTTTTATGTTTTACAAGAAGTGGTTTTGCCTTCTTTTCGATACAATCTTTATTGATGATAACCTCATATGATCGAAGAGATGGGAGATTAAACATAATATCTGTCGCAAAGCTCTCAATAATAGCTTGCAATCCTCTTGCCCCAGTCCTTCTCTCAATTGCCAATTCAGCAATTCTTTCAATTGCATCTTGCTCAAAGGTTAGTTTAACTTCATCAAGCTCAAATAATTTCTGATACTGCTTTATAAGAGAATTTTTAGGCTTTATAAGAATATCTATCATTGCTTCTTTGGTAATTGCATCAAGTGTTGTAATCACGTGTAATCGTCCTATAAGCTCAGGAATCAATCCATAGCTTACCAAGTCATCAGGTTCGACAGAATGTAAAATATCATCTTGCTGGATTTTTGTCTTTTTGGTATCACTAAACCCAAGTGTATTGCTTCCCATTCTGCGCTTAATAATCTCGCTTAATCCATCAAATGCACCACCACATATAAATAAAATATTTGTCGTATCTATTTGTTCAAATTGTTGATTTGGATGCTTGCGCCCACCTTTTGGGGGAATATTAACAACGCTACCTTCAATAATTTTTAGCAACGCTTGTTGCACACCTTCACCAGAGACATCACGTGTAATGGAGCGATTTTCTGACAACCTAGAAATCTTATCAATCTCATCAATAAAAACAATCCCTCTTTGCGTTTTTTCTATATCTTCTCCAGCTGCTTGATAAAGCCTTGTTAGAATATTTTCAACATCTTCACCTACATATCCAGCTTCAGTTAAACTTGTCGCATCAGAAATCGCAATTGGAACATCCAAAAATTTAGCCAAAGTTTGTGCCATAAGTGTTTTGCCACTACCCGTTGGTCCAATAAGTAAAATATTAGATTTTGAGATTTCTACATCGTCAGTATTTGCATTATTTAAGATTCTCTTATAGTGATTATAAACAGCCACACAAAATACTTTCTTGGCCTCTTCTTGCCCTATAACATACTCATCTAGCTTTGCTTTTAGCTCTTTTGGAGAAGGAATATTGCGACTAGAATCTGCGTTAAAGGATTCAAGATTTCCCCTAATTGTCGTAATGGGTTGTTCTTTTGTATACATATTGGGGAATATTTTTTTATATAATCCACTTATACAATAAAAACATATAGCCGCATCTCTATTTGTTACTCCTTCAAGCATT
>CBCPND010000039.1:0-16352 GCA_965120395.1 uncultured Helicobacter sp. | reverse complement strand
AATGTGAGATTCTGATCTGCTAGATTTAGTGTGCACTGCTTTGAAGTAAAGCTGTGGATTGGGTTTGTGAATGTAAGCGTAGAATCTAGCACATAAGAGTTAAATCTAGATTCTGCGCTAAACTCATAAGCATAGATAGGATCAAGTGCGATATTCTCGCTTTTAATGCTTAACTCACCTCTTTTAAACAAAAAATTATAGCTCCCCTTAATATCTACTAGAGATTCTATCTTATGAGAAAAAACAAATAATGATAAAATCTTGCTAGTCTCTAATTGCGTGCCTTGGAATTGCAGATTCTCATCTTTTAAGCTGATTGCAAGCATTCCGCCAAGCGAGTCGCTTTGAGTATTAAGCATAAAGTTTGGCAACCCTTGAGAAAAAAATGGCTCATAAGAAAAATCCCCACTAAAATATAGCCCTCCAAAATAGCGCATCCCAAGCTCCCTACCTAAAGCCTCCAAATCCAAAAAAGATAATTGAAAAATACCCGTATGATTCTGCATTTTAGGGATATTAAGCACTGCTAGAATCTTATCATTAGCACCAAGCAATGAAGCTTCTGTCGTGGTGTTGCCATCTTGTATTGTGCTTTTTGCCTCAAGGCGCAAGCGTTTATTATTGAGGATAAAATCTGCCTTTTGGGTGAGGATAGAATCTATCTTTTGTGCTTCAAAATATAGAGGAATTTTATATCCTAGCATATGAGAATCTTTTGATAAAAGCTGTAATTTAAAATGGTCTTTTTGCTTATTAAATGCAAGCTTAAAACTGCCCTCAAAAATGAAGTTTTTGTTAATTAGCCCAAAGATTTCTTTTAGATTGAGCTCTTCTGCGGTGGTATGAATATTTAAAACTTTCAATAAAGAGAAATTTCCTTCAAAATTCAGGCTATTTTTGGGATTTTTAGATTCTACTGGCTGAAGTATAATCTTATAACTATGATATTTTCCAAAAGCCTTGCCTTGCAGGTTTATGGTTCGATTAGAATCCATAAGTGATAATGCCATATTAAAATTATTTAAGGTATATGCACCATTTATTTTGACAGATAAAGAATCTTCTATGATAGCATCGGCTTGCAATGTGCCAAGACTTATGCGTAAATTCTGTAATTGGATTTGTAGGGGCAGGACATAATTTAAACCAGATTGTATGAATGAAGCTAAAATACCATTGCCAATAGATGTAAAAAAAAGTCCTGCACCCAAAAAACAAAAAGTAATAATAAATGCAAAAATCCAGCTTAAAAATTTTTTTAGCATATAAAAATTCCCCAAAATTACAAGGCTTCTCGAAAGTTTGATTTAAACTTCGCACCGATGATTAGCGCAAATGTAGCCCCGACAAGTGCATACAGCGACCAATGAATGGGCAAAGGATCGCCAGATGCATAAGAATGCAGTCCTGAGAGATAATAATTTACTCCATAATAAGTCATCAAAATCGAAT
Source organism: uncultured Helicobacter sp. (assembly GCA_965120395.1). Taxonomy (GTDB): domain Bacteria; phylum Campylobacterota; class Campylobacteria; order Campylobacterales; family Helicobacteraceae; genus Helicobacter_B. Next base: position 14,900 of record CBCPND010000039.1, on the reverse strand, counting down.
AAAACGCTAACACACTTGCCACACAAAACATATAAGGCATATTTTTAAGATTTAAAAAGCGTAAATGCAATACAATCGCATAAACACCAATTGATATAAGCGCCCAAGTCTCTTTAGGATCCCAACCCCAATATCTTCCCCAAGATTCATTCGCCCAAACTCCGCCTAAAAAATTCCCAATAGTTAGCATTAAAAGCCCTATAATCATACTCATTTCATTTAATGATACAACCGAAAGAATTGCCTTGTCAATGTGAGGCTTTTTTAATGATCGTAGCATAAATAATACTAACCCAAATGCTCCAAGCACAAAACAAAGTCCTAAAAAGCCATAACTTGCAGTAATTACACAAACGTGAATATTAAGCCAATAAGATTTTAGCACAGGCACAAGATTGCCAATTTGTGGATCCATAAATCCGATGTGTGCGACAATAAGGCTAATTCCAGATAAAAAGCTTGCCGCACAAAGTGCTAAAAAGTATTTCCTAAAAAACACTACGCCAGCCATTCCTGAAGCCCAAGCAATATAAAGCATAGATTCATACGCATTACTCCAAGGTGAATGACCTGCCACATACCAACGGATGCCAAGTCCAAATGTATGCACTATCACGCAAAGTGCGATGAGCGCATATAAAGCATAACTTATGCGCTTTGGTAAAGGTTTATTTATCACGATGAAAATAAGTATCATCACAAAGCTTAGAATCCCAAGCGCTAAATATGGCAAGGCAAGGCTTTTAAAAATATTATGATGATTAAGCCAAATCTCCCAATCTATGCGCTTTTGTGATACATAATTTTCTCCGGCATTTGCCTGCTGATAGGCTTTAAGCTCATTTAAGGCATTTAGAGCATTGCCCCAAGAATTAAGCTCTATGCCATCTTGAATACCTTTAAAAAGCTTTTGTGTGATCTCTATAGCCACTTTGCCTATACGATCAAAATCTTCTTCTGGAATCTCGCCAGATGATTTAAGGATCATCAGCTCTATGGCAGAAAACCATCTTTGAGTTTTAGAATCTGGAAATGCCTTGAAATAAAATAGATTTTGTGCATTATTCATAATTATATAGCGATTATTCACTCTTAAGACATCTTTTTCAAAAGTGCCTCTCTGACTCTCTGGAATATGAGCAATAATATCTGCGACATAGTTTTTCAGCTTAGATTCTCGCAATATCGGGTTATAAATATCAAACCAAGAGACATATTTTTGATCCTTGCTAACACCTAGAATCTGCCGAAGTTTAGGCGTATCTGTGGCGATGATATTCATCAATGCCCAATCTTGAGAATCTATCATCATCCCAAGCGCCACTTGCACATTATCAAGTCCCTTAAAACCATCTTTTTTATAAATCTTATGCACAATATTCATCGCCATAGTATCAAATGGCATAATACGCCCGCTTTCTTCTTGCTGCACTTGGATTCTGCCAAACTCTTTAGCAAAGGCTTTAGAGTTTTTCTTAAGAAACTCAAGGCGAGTTTTGATCGCTTCTGTGGGGATTACAAACCTGCTAGATTTTACATTAGATTCTGTGTCGCTAGATTCTGGGCTAGAATCTTGCGTGTTAGATTCTAGAACGTGTGGATTTGGCGTAGCATTAGCATAGGTTTTTGGCGCACCAAAGCTTAGTGCTACAAGCAAAGCCAAAGCAAAAGAAGTGATTTGTTGATTATGCAAAAAGCGTGCAAGGGTCCTAAAACGTCCATTTTTATCAAAAAGCACTAATAATGCCCCTAAAATCAATAATGCATAACCAATATATGTTGGAATCTTTCCGGGGTCTCTATTAACAGATAGAACAGTTGCCATTTTGCCTTGTATGCCATAATATTTACTTTGATAGAATCTATAACCTTGATAATCTAAAACATTATTCATAAAAATCCGAAATGGAAACAATGCTTTGCCTTGCTTATCCATAACCTCAACTTCTGAAGCGTATGATGAGGGGTTATCTGAACCTGCATATGTCTCAAGCTCAAATTTTATAAGATGGATTCCAAAGGGCAAGGGCATTTTTTTGCTCCCCCAAAGCAAAGATATTTGTATGCCACCAATTTCAAATAATGAATCTGCCATATGTTCTTGCATAAAAGCACCTTTATTAAAAAGCTGCACTTGCTTTGTTTCACCATTGTAAGTAACATTAAGATTTAAAGCCATACGAGGATTTTTTGGATCGCCAATCATTATAATATCGCTAGATTCTATACTTAAAGGCTTATCAAAGATAGGGATTGCCTTTTTAATCTTTGGTTTTAAAAATAACGTCCCATACGGCGTGATATTTGCCTTAATGGAAGCAGAATCTCTTTGAAAGGCAGAATCTAGTGCTATGATATTTATAAAATTATCGCTTGAAAGATAATAATCAGCTGTTTCTCCTTCTTTAATATCCATTTCACCTTCTATCCCAAAATAACGCGTGATCCCAGCACCAATAATAATTACAATAAATGAAAAATGCAAAATCAAAGAAGCATATTTCTTATGCTTAAAGGCATTAGATTTTATAAAACTTGCTATAAGTGCTAAAATCAAATAGATGTGTAGAATCTCAAACCACCAAGAATCATACACGATCGCCCTTGAAGCGATAACTCCATAATCATTTTCAATAAAAGTCGCCACACCACAAGAAAATGCATAAATAAAAATAGCTAATAAAATTGCCCAAAATGAATAAAAAAATCGTAGATTCCGCATTATGTTCCTTATGATTCTCTCAAATATTTCTCTAAAGATTCTTGGAGTTTTCGGCCATCATTTTTGACTTTTTTCCATTCGCCATCCTTGACAAAATGCAAAAGTGCACTAAAATGCTTTGGTGGCAAATACGCAGGATAGCTTATAATGGTCTCACCCTTTGGTGTTGCAAACACCAATGTGGGAGTAGGATAAATTCCATAAAAGTTAGCAAGTTGAGCAGTTGAAAGTGTATATTGTTTTTGAGTAAAATTAAGTGTATGTAGCTTTGAATAACTCAAATTTATATAATACGCACTAAAATTTTGCTTTATTAAGTCTTTGATTTGTTGATTCTCTTTAAGATCTTTTTTTAGCTCTTCACAATATTTGCATCCATTTGCACCAAAAACCATCAAAATATATTTGTTATTTGGATCAATTACACTTGTATCGGCAAATACATCTTCAAGCCCAGCATAGCTCTTTTTATCCAAATCATTGGATTCTATAGAACTACTGCTTTGTAATGAAGTAATATCGGCTTGGGATATTCCATCATTATCACATCCACTCATTAAAAGCATAAATGCTATGCCTATGAAAATCTTATTTATCACATTATCTCCTTTATGAATATTTAGCTTGAATTAAATCAACAATCATTTGTGCAAATACATCAGAATCATTCATACAAGAACACAAGCGATAATCACTAATACCAAAATCTTTGGCTAATTTAGCATACTGAATACCAAGCTCATAAATTGTCTCAGAATTATCAATGCTAAAGGCAATTGGATAAATAATGATATTTTTATCTTTAGATTCTATTATGCTTTGCTTTGTCGTTGGTCCTATCCACTTCATTGGTCCTATTTTTGATTGATAAGCTAATCTAATATCAGAGAAATGTAAGCCTCTTTGGCTGCAAATATCTTGTATTATTTCTTTGCCTTTTTGGCACTGATGTGGGTAGGGGTCTCCCTTATCAACAATGCTTTGTGGCAGGCTGTGAGCCGATAAAATCAAGATAAAATCTTGAGGATTAGCACTTTTAAGCGTTTTTTGAATCTCATTGACGATAATTTCATAAAAAGGCTGGTATTCAAAAAATTGATCAATGACGCGCACACGAGGCTTATATTCTAGCCTTTTGAGGCTTTGATAGATATCATTAAATGAGGAAAAAGTCGTAATTGATGAGTATTGTGGATACATACTGAATAAAATAATATCATTGATACCCTTTGTCTGAAACTCTAAAAGTGCCTCTTTAGCAAATGGCGGAGTGTAGCGCATAGCATAAGAATATGTGCGAGTAGAATCTAATGCGTTTAACTTTTTGGTAAGGCTAAAAGTATGTGGCACAATAGGCGAACTTCCACCGATAGATTGGTAGATTTGCTTTGCTGTTTCAAGGCGCTTTGAGACAATGAGATTCCCGACAAGCTTGCGTATAAGAGAACTTTTAATCGGCAAAAGCAATGGATCATTAAAAAGATTTCTCAAAAAGCTCTCCACTCCATAAATATCAGTCGGTCCTCCCATATTCAATAACAGGACACCCGTTTTTTGTGTATCGTTTTGCACTTGCCTTATCTCCAAATTTTATTTACTACAGATTATAAAGAAATAATTATAAAATGATAGTATGCCAAAATTAATTTCATATTTACCTAAAGTTTAGATTCTACTTTGCTTTAATTTGATTTAAGCAAAAAAATACAATAATCTCATCAGTATTAACAAAATCAAATCATTAAAAGGAGTCATTGTGGAAGCATTTAGTAATGAAGTGAAAGAGAAGTTAAAGTTTTATGTCTATCGTTTGGTTGATCCAAGAAATGGCAGAACTTTTTATGTTGGCAAGGGTAAAGGCGATAGAGTTTTTGCTCACATTAAGGCAAAGGATGTGTCATCATTTTATAAAGAAAATGCAGATGAAAAAGATGAAGACAATAGCGATATCTCTAAAATAAAGATGATTATGGATATTCGTAATGATGGGCTTGAAGTTATTCACATTATACAAAGGTGGGGATTAGAGGAAAAAGAAGCATTTGAAATTGAGCAGACGTTTATTGATTATTTTGGGCTAGATAGACTTGGGAATAAAATTAGTGGGCGTGATGTAGAACGAGGGATGAGCTCAGCAAATGAGATCGAAAAAAGGCTAATGGCTGAACCTTTTGAGGATTATAAAGGCGGGAGTAATGGGATTCCAAAATTTATAATTTTAAAAATCACACCACAATCAATACAAAATAAAAATGGAGATGTTTATGAAGCCGTTAAAGGAAATTGGAAGATAAATCCTAAAAAAGCGCAAAATTACGATTATGTGCTTGCTGTGGAGCGTGGGATAGTAAAAGGTGTTTATAAAGCTGATAAATGGATAGAATCTAATGAAAAAGGTAGATTCCAGTTTGAAAAAAGCCAAGATGAGGTTCCGGATGAGATCAAAAAACTATTTATGGATAAAAAAATTCCCAAAGACGAATACAATAACCAAAATCCAGTGAATTATTGTGATTCAAAAAATTGATGAGCGTTAAATATTGCTTTTGCAAACATTTTTATTTTTCTTGCTTGATTCTAGAATCTACAAGTAATTTTTAAAGAATTTTGAAATAATTTGAAATTAAGATTTTATCAAACTTCAAAGGCGCAACCTCTGAAGTTTTAAAAGTTTGAGAATCTAGATAGAGTTAGCGTTACATCATTCCACCCATTCCTCCCATACCGCCCATTCCTCCCATATCAGGCATTGCTGGAGCTGGCTTATCTTCTTTGATTTCATTGATTGTTGCTTCTGTGGTTAAAAGCAAGCTTGACACTGAAACGGCATTTTGCAACGCTACGCGCGCGACTTTAAGCGGATCGATAATCCCGGCTTTAAACATATCTACATATTTTCCACTGCTTGCATCAAATCCAAAAGAATCTTTTTGATTCTCTACTTCATTGACAATCACGCCAGAATCAAACCCAGCATTTGCTGCAATTTGCGCTAATGGAGCTTTGATTGCACGCTTGATAATCTCATATCCAATAAGTTCATCATCAACTAATTTAAGGCTAACTTTTTGTGCTGCGCGAATAAGTGCCGCACCTCCGCCAATCACAATTCCTTCTTCTACAGCAGCTTTTGTCGCAGAAAGTGCGTCATCTACGCGATCTTTTTTCTCTTTCATCTCAACTTCGCTAGCCGCGCCAACTTTAATTACAGCCACACCTCCACTTAATTTAGCCAATCTTTCTTGAAGCTTTTCTCTATCATAATCGCTTGTCGTATCTTCGATTTGCGTTCTAATTTGTGCGACACGAGCCTTTACATCAGCGCTTTTTCCTTTGCCATCAACGATTGTTGTGTTATCTTTATCAATGACAATTCTTGAAGCCTGCCCCAAATCGCTTATGTCAGCGTTTTCTAGCGTTTTACCAAGCTCTTCACTAATAACTTGTCCACCTGTAAGAATAGCGATGTCTTTTAGCATCTCTTTTCTTCTATCGCCAAATCCCGGAGCCTTAACTGCTGCGACATTTAGCACACCGCGAAGTTTATTAACAACCAAAGTTGTTAGTGCTTCACCTTCGATATCTTCAGCGATAATCAATAATGGCTTGCCACTTTTCATCGTGCTTTCAAGCAGTGGTAAAATGTCTTTCATTGAAGAGATTTTCTTATCTGTTAAAAGCACATAAGCATTTTCAAGCTGAGTTGTCATCTTATCGGTATTTGTAACAAAATAAGGACTTAGATAACCGCGATCAAATTGCATTCCTTCAACCACACTTAGCTCATCATTGATTCCCTTTGCTTCTTCAACCGTGATTACGCCATCTTTGCCCACTTTGTCCATAGCTTCAGCAATGAGACTCCCGATTTTCTCATCAGAATTTGCAGAGATTGTCGCTACTTGGGCAATTTCACCTTTGCCACCTACTTTTTTACTTCCTTTTTTAAGTTCCTCTATGATTGCTTCAACAGCTTTATCCATACCTCTTTTTACGCTAATTGGATTCGCACCAGCTGTGATATTTCGCAGGCCTTCTTTGAAAATGCTATAAGCAAGCACTGTTGCAGTTGTCGTCCCATCTCCTGCGACATCAGCAGTTTTACTTGCAACTTCTTTTACAAGCTGTGCACCCATATTAGCAATTGGATCGGCAAGCTCGATTTCTTTAGCTACGCTTACACCATCTTTCGTAATTGTTGGGGCACCATAAGATTTTTGTATAAGAACATTGCGCCCTCGTGGTCCCATAGTTACTTTTACTGCATCGCTTAATTGTTTTACGCCTTCATAAAGTTTATTTCTCGCAGAATCACTAAATTTAATTTCTTTTGCCATTTTTTGCTCCTTTAATTAAATTAACCAATGATGCCAAGGACATCTTTGACTTCTAAAACAACATATTCTTTATTGTCAAGCTTAATTTCATTTCCTGCATACTTGCCAAATACGATTGTATCACCCTCTTTGAGAATCTTCTCATCAGCGATTTTTTTGCTAATTGAGATAACCTTACCCATTAGTGGTTTTTCTTTGGCATTATCAGGGATGATGATTCCAGAGCTTGTTTTACTTTCTTCTTCAAGTCTTTCAACAAGAATGCGCTTACCCAATGGCTTGAACTTCATTTTTTCTCCTTTACTAAAAATAAATAAAATTAGCACTTAAAAAATTTAAGTGCCATAATTGTAAATAAAAATATTAAATGAGTCAATACCTTATTTTATCTATATAAATAATCTTTAGTCCATCTAACTAAAAAATAATTATCCTATATCTATAATATTTTAGATTTTGTTGCAATCTAGCTTAGAATCTACCAAATAAATGGCATAATGCCTAAAATTTTTCATAACTTAATGAGGAATCGTGATTAGTGTAGCATCTATTGAGAATTTAAAAACACAAATAGACATCATCGAAGTTATTAGCGGATACATCGACCTTAAACGCGTGGGAAGCAACTATGTCGCTTGCTGTCCTTTTCACAATGAAAAAACTCCAAGCTTTGTGGTATCTCCTACAAAAAGTATTTATCACTGCTATGGATGCGGGGCAAGTGGTAATGGAATCACTTTCATAATGGAGTATGAAAAAGTAGGTTTCATAGAGGCTGTGGAAAAACTTGCCGATATGCTGAATTTCACATTAGAATACGACTCCAAAACCCCACGACAAAAAGATGAAACTCTCGATAAAATCGCTACTTTTTATCATAACCGCTTACTAAATTCTAAAGAATATATGGATTATCTGCATAAAAGAGGTATTAGCGATGAAATGATTGTGCAATTCAATCTTGGATTCTGTCCGAGTAGTCCTGAGAATCTACAATACATCAATGCCAATGGATTAAATATCGAGAATCTTTTAAGTAATGGAATCTTAGGCAAGAGCGCAGATAAGCACTTATATGTGCGCTTTAATGAGCGCATAATGTTTCCTATATATTCTGCAAGCGGCAAAATCGTAGGATTTGGCGGAAGAAGCTTAAAAGAAGGTGTAGCAAAATACATAAACTCACCACAAACACCACTTTTCAATAAATCAAAGCTTTTTTATGGTTACCATCTTGCCAAAGATCAGATTTTCAAGCAAAACACTATCATCATTACTGAAGGTTATCTGGATGTGATTATGCTTCATCAAGCAGGATTTAAAAATGTTGTAGCGACTTTAGGCACAGCACTTACAAAAGATCATATCCCGCTTTTAAACAAAGGCAATCCTAATGTGATTCTAGGCTATGATGGCGATAAAGCTGGAATTAGCGCTGCTTTAAAAGCAAGCAAATTGCTAGCACCTTTAAGCAAAAAAGGAGGCGTAGTGATTTTCCCAAATGGTGCAGATCCTGCAGATATGGTTATGGCGAATAAAACTCAAGAACTAAAGGGGCTTTTTTCAAATCCAACACCTTTTATAGAATTTTGTTTTAAAAGTATAATAAATCAATACAACCTCGCAAATGTACTAGAAAAAGAAGATGCACTTAAAGAATCTAGCGCGTTCTTACACTCGCTCTCGCCATTGATGCAAGAAGAATATACGCCGTTTTTAGCTAATTTATTAAAGATTCCAGCATATCTTATCGCGCCAAATTCAAAACCTAAACACGCCAAAAGCTCCACTCAAATCCTTCCTATAAAGCCTAAAGGTGATAAGCTTGAGAGGGTTGTTTTGCGCTATATGATTGATGATGAGAATCTTTTAGACTTTGCCCTAAATTATATAGATTCTAGCGTGTTTAACGAATATAATGACGCATTTAAGGCGCTTTGTGATGGAAATAAGGAAAATAAAGATCTTATTGGTATTATAATTGAGGATTTGCCTTTGATAGAAGATGAAGGCAAAAAAAATGCCTTTGAGAAAGAGTTGCGCTTATTATTGCTTCGCTATTTTAAAAACGAGCTAAAATCTCAAACAAACCTAGAATCTATCATTAAGATCAAACATAAAATCACAAAACTCAATCAAGGAGAATTACAACCAATATGACAGCATTGGCCCTTTTTAGTGGAGGCTGTGATAGCCTAATCTCAATAAAACTTCTAACACTTCAAAATATCAAAGTCATTGCCCTGCACTTCAACATCGGCTTTGGCGGGAATAAAAATAAGCTTGAGTATCTTAAAAATGCCGCCACGCAAGTTAGCGCAGAATTGATGGTGTGTGATATTCAAGGGCAGTTTTTTAAAGATGTGCTTTTTAAGCCAAAATATGGCTATGGCAAATATTTTAACCCTTGCATTGACTGCCACGCAAATATGTTTGCTAATGCGTTTTATAAACTACTTGAGCTAAAAGCTGATTTTGTCATTAGCGGAGAAGTGCTAGGACAGCGACCAAAAAGCCAGAGAAAAGAAGCTCTAAATCAAGTTAAAAAGCTTGTGCGCGAGATTGGAGCAGATTCTAGGTTTTCTCGGATTCTAGATTCTAGTGGGCGCGATAAAACTAAGCCACAATTTTTAGATGAGCTTTTATTGCGCCCAATGAGTGCGAAGCTTATGGAAGAAAGTTTCCCAGAAAAGCAAGGCTGGGTAGATCGCGATAAGCTTTTAGACATCTATGGCAGAGGGCGCACAAGACAGCTTGAGATGGTGAAGACTTGGGGTTGGAAATATTATGAAAATCCCGGCGGTGGCTGTCTGCTTACAGATACAAATGTCGCAAATAAGCTTAAAGATCTAAGCGCACATAGAGAAATGAATCTTGCAGATACGACACTTGTAAAAATTGGGCGATATATGGTGCTTCCAGATGGTGCGCGCTGTGTGATTGGGCGCAATGAAGAAGAGAATAAAAAGCTTTTAGTGCCAAATCCGCAAATGGAGATTATAGAACTACTAGAAGACATCGGACCAATAGCGCTTGTAGAGAAAGATGCAAGTATGCAAGATAAGATTCTAGCCGCACAAATAACGCTTGGTTATGCAAAATTAAAAAAAGTAGATGGTGTAGCACAAAGTGCGCGAAAAGTTAAGATTGGCGAGAATCTAACTGAAGTTTTACCATATCCGCGTCAAAAAGCCCAAGAATTTTTACTCACGAGGCACCTAAAATGAAGTGTATTATTTTAATAAGTCTTATTTGTGCTTTTGGCTTATCTGCAGAGCTCAAAGAGTTCTCTTATCCTAAATTTCCAGAAGTTCAAACCCCAGAGATTAAAGCACCAAATATAAACTCCCCTGTGCTAAACACTCCACATTTTAAACCCCAAGATCCACCCAAAGATTCTACCTATACGCAAAAAATCAATGCTATTTTGGCAGACTTAAGAGAATCACATTTGCAACTCCGATCCTATTGCCTGCCTCAAGATTTTTGGTCGCCTTCTCCGCCTAAAGCTTCGCAGCTTGAAAAAATAGGTTTATCTTTAAGGCTATCAAAGGTTCAGTATATGAGCTTTATGGATATTTTGCAAGAAAATATCTTGATTCTTTTGCAAAAGCCAATCTTGGAATCCAGTCTTAATGGCGAGCTCATCGGTACAAGCTGTGTGATTGAATTTTGGGAAGTTACACCTAAAGCAGAACAAAAAAAGCATTTTATCCATATCGCTGATGTGATTCAAATCGATGATATGTTCTTTGAAAAAAGTCTCATTGTTACGCAAGATTTAAGGAAATATTTTTGTAATATAAAGGCGCAGCCTTAGATTCCAGGTATTAGGCACTTAAAGCACATGCGCGGATGATAAATAACCGACAATGTAAGATCTTGGAATAATTTAACATACTTAAAGAGGTAGATTCTGCAGACCTTAAGAATCCACAGAATCTATGATATTTATTTTAGGGCTTGTTTTGCCACTTGGATTGTTTTAGCAAAGCTTTGGGGATCATTCATCGCCATATCAGCGAGAATCTTCCTGTCAAGCTCGATATTTGCAAGCTTTAAGCCGTGCATAAATTTCGAATAACTCATACCATTGATTCTGCAAGCCGCATTAATGCGCACAATCCACAGACTTCTAAAATCTCTTTTCTTTTGCTTTCTATCGCGGAAAGCATAACACATACCTCTTTCAAGCTGTTCTTTTGCTTTTCTAAAATGCTTTCTTCTACCGCTATAAAATCCTCTTGCGAGTTTTAGGATTTTTTTATGCCTTCTTCGGCGCACAACACCAGTTTTTACTCTCATTTCTTCTCCTTTACCTTTTTTTATTTTAAGGTGTAGCTCTTGGCTAATCTTTCCCTAAAAGGGGGACTCTAACTTATGCTTGACAAAGTAGATTCTTCACAGAATCAATATTTGCGCTATGAACATATTGTGGGCTTTTAAGATTTGCTTTTCGTTTTGGTGATTTTTTTGTTAAAATATGGCTTCGAAAAGCACTGCCACGTTTGATAAGGTTTTTTTTCGTTTTAAAACGTTTGGCTGCCCCACGATTTGTTTTCATCTTTGGCATATTCTCTCCTTTCATAAATATAAAAAATTGTTATTTTAGCTATCGTTGGCTTTAATTTGGCTTTTGTGTATAAAAATTATCCCTTTTTATCGTGCTTTTTTGGCACAAATAGCCAAATCACAAATCGCCCTTCACTTTTTGGCTCTTTTTCAGGTTGAGCAACATCTTCCATCATTTCTCCAATACGTTTTAAGACTGCTATGCCGAGCTTTGGATCGCTACTTTCTCGCCCTTTAAGCACGACTTTAAAACGCACGTGCTTACCTTCTTGGATAAACTCGTGTGCGTGCTTTACCTTGTAATTGATATCATTTTGGGCGATTTGAACTGAAAGTTTGATTTCTTTAATATCGATTCTTTTTTGCTTTTTCTTGGCTTCTTTTTGTTTTTTCTCAAGATGGTAGCGATATTTGCCATAATCCATAACCTTGCACACTGGTGGCTTTGCTTGAGGTGAAATACAAACCAAATCTAAACCTTTTGAGTGTGCAATACTTTGCGCTTCTTCAGAAGAGATTATTCCATAAACCTTCCCGCTATCATCAATGCAACGAACCTCTGGAAACTTTATTTCTTCATTTAGCAAGATTTCTTCTTTACTCAAAAACTAACCTCTCTTATTTTAGATTCCACTAACTCTATAAAAGCGCTCTCCGGCAATGTATATTGCTCTTTTAAGCGCCTATCACGAATAGAAAGCACTTTAGATTCCACTTCTTTTTCCCCAATGACAAGAATCATCGGCACGCGTTGCTTTTCAGCTGTGCGAATGCGCTTATTAAGTGTCTCATTTTTATGTGAGATTTCAGAATATGCACCAATTTGACGCAATTTTATTTGAATATCTCGCGCGTATATGAGCTGTCTTTCACTAATTGGGATGATGATAACCTGCGTAGGCGCGATGCCAAAAGGAAATTCCCCGCTAAAATGCTCCGTCAAAATCGCAATAAACCGCTCAAAAGAACCCAAAATCGCACGATGAATCATTACTGGCTGTTTTGAGGCATTATCTTCGTTGATATACTCAAGCCTAAATCGCTCAGGCAAATTCATATCTACTTGAATCGTCCCACATTGCCACCTGCGCCCTATGGCATCGGTAATTTTAATGTCAATTTTTGGTCCATAAAATGCGCCACCACCTTCATCGATGGCATATTTTATATTATTTTTCTTAAGCGCATTTTCAAGCGCTTGTGTCGCACTTTCCCAGATTTCTTGACTTCCTATGGAATCTTTTGGGCGCGTTGATAACTCCATATCGTATGTGAAATTAAAAGCTTGCATAATTTTATGTGTAAAATCAATAATGTTATCGACCTCTGATTCTATCTGCTCAGGCAGACAAAAGATATGCGCATCATCCTGAGTGAATTCTCTAACTCGCAAAAGTCCGTGTAACACGCCACTTTTTTCGTGTCTATGCACAACTCCATATTCATAGAATCTCAAAGGCAATTCTTTATAACTTCTTTTTGCGCTTTGATAAACTTTAATATGCCCCACGCAATTCATCGGCTTAATGCCATATTCTACATCATCAATTGTTGTAAAATACATATTCTCGCCGTAATGATCATAATGCCCACTTGTCTTCCATACACTACTTTTTAAAATTTCTGGTCCCCTAACAGGCTCATACTCCCTCATAATCAATGCTTTTGTGAGCAGCTCCTCTAATCTACGACGCAATCTTGCTCCAGCAGGTAGCCAAATTGGCAACCCTGCTCCAATTTCATCATCAAAACTAAAAAGCCCCATTTCTTGCCCGATTTTTCTATGATCGCGCTTTTTAGCCTCCTCAAGCTGAGTAATGTAGGCATTAAGGCTGTCTTTATCCGCAAAAGCAATGCCATAGATTCGAATTAGCATCTCAGCATTCTCATCACCGCCAAGATACGCGCCTGCTAGCTTCGTGAGCTTGAAGCTGTGTAAAAACTTCGTGCTAGGCAAATGCGGACCTCTGCATAAATCCTCAAAATCACCTTGTGTATAAATGCTTAAATCATCGCTGTTTATGCGACTTATCACAGCCATTTTAAGCTCATCGTTTTTAAATCTAGATTCTGCTTGTGCGCGTGTGAGGGTTGATTTTATGATTTTATGTGCGCTTTTGGCAATTTCTTTCATCTTTTTTTCAATCACAATTAAATCATCTTCACCGATTTTACAAGATGTCTTAAAATCATAATAAAACCCCTCATCAACAACCGGTCCTACAAAAAACTTCGCATCAGGATAAAGCGCTTTTATCGCTTGAGCCATTAAATGCGCACAAGAGTGGCGGATTATCTCTAGCGCGTCTTTTGAGTTATCAAAATATATTGGCTTAAACTCTGTGCAAGACTTTGCAGAATTAGTGTTAGATTCTATGCCAAATTCTTTGGTACTTTGAAGATCAATTATTTTATCATTATATTTGTAACCTATGATTTCTGACATTTTTCTCCTAATCCTTAACTTGCTATGTTACCAGAATCTAACTTGTTTTAAGCTAAAATTTTAAAGGTTGTATTTTGCGATTTTGTGGCTAAGCATTTCTTGGCTCATTCCTAGAATTTGGCTTGCTTTTAGCACATCTCCATTACAATCTAAAAGCACTTCTTTTAAAAGCTCTTTTTCTAAAGATTCTACTTTGTTTGTTGTGGCTTTCCTAGAATCTAAGAATAAATCCTTTGGCAAAATCTCATCCCCATCACTTAAAATCGCCGCACGCTCAATCACTGATAAAAGCTCGCGAATATTCCCATACCACTCATAATTCATTAGTGCCTCTTTAGAATCTTGTGAAAACTCTTTATGTGGCAATTTATATTGACTTATGACCATATCAAGCTTCCATTGTGCAATTGGTAGAATCTCTTCTTTGCGATCTTTTAGTGGCGGAATCTCAATGGGGATTGTCTGTAAGCGATAAAACAAATCCTCTCTAAATTCTTTTTTATTTATCTTTTCTTGAAGGTCTGCATTTGTCGCGGATATAAAACGCACATCAAAGGCTATCGGCTTAGTGCCTCCAAGCCTTGTGGCTTCTTTCTCTTGGATAGCGCGTAAAAGCTTTGCTTGAAGCATAATTGGCATTTCACCAATCTCATCTAAAAATAAGCTCCCACTATCAGCAAGCTCAAAAAGCCCGGGCTTTGGTGCGATCGCATCCGTGAAAGCCCCCTTCTCATAGCCAAAAAGCTCAGATTCTATCAAATGCTCAGGAATGGCTGCCATATTTATAGCGATAAATGGCTTTTTAGCGCGAGTTGAGTTTTCG
>CBCPND010000038.1:0-36038 GCA_965120395.1 uncultured Helicobacter sp. | reverse complement strand
CAATTAAATTATTTAGACCAAATGTCTTTAAAAAAATAGTAGTTCATATTCCTTGCATTTGAATTATTTTAAAGAACAATACACTATGAAAACAGAGCTTTTTTAAAATAATCACGAACGATGTTATCTGTTATATGTTCTCGTCTGCCCCCCGACACACTATTGCCTATAAGATTTTCATTCATCTTTTCTGTCCTTTTTCGGTTTTATTGTTAATCAATTGAAAAATCAATACTTAATGAAAACATAGCCATTCTATAACCTAAAGCCTGCCATAAAGGGCAAGATTAACAACTATAAGTTGTCAAGAACTCAAATGGATGTGGGCGTCCTTCCCAAGGCCAAATTTCTGTTTCGAATTTATATTGTTTATAGGTTTGGATAAATTCTTCTGAGAATACACCACCTTCTTTTAGATAAGCCTTATCTACAAGCATCTCTTCAATAGCGTGGCGCAATGTATGAGGCAATTGCTTAATGCCTTTCTCACGGATCTCATCAAGGCTTAATTCAAAGAGGTTTATCTCCATAGGTTTGCCCGGGTCGATTTTTTGCCTGATTCCATCAAGTCCAGCCATAAGCAAAGCCGAGAACGCCAAATAAGGATTACTAGAGCTATCAGGGAATCTAAACTCCATTCTTTTAGCCTTTTCACCACTATTGTATGGGATTCTAATGCTAGCGCTTCTGTTTTGCGCAGAGTAGGTTAGAATGCTTGGCGCTTCAAATCCCGGAATCAAGCGCTTATAAGAGTTTGTGCTTGCGTTTGTAAAAGCGGCTATGGCTCTTGCGTGCTTTAGCACACCGCCTAAAAAGTTTAATGCCAATTCGCTCATTCCTTCATAAGCATCCCCGGCAAAAAGATTCTTCCCACCCTTCCAAATGCTTATGTGTGTGTGCATTCCGCTTCCGTTGTCGTTATAAAGTGGTTTTGGCATAAATGTGGCAGTTTTGCCATTGAGATGGGCTACCATTTTGACGACATATTTTAGCTTTTGGACATTGTCAGCAGCCTCTAGCATATCGCCAAATCTTACACCAATCTCACCTTGCCCTTGTGCAACTTCGTGATGCACGACAAATGTCTCTATGCCAACTTGGTTTAGCACTTTAACTATCTCAGCGCGAATATCGACCATAGAATCCACAGGTGCTACTGGGAAGTATCCGCCTTTAGTGCCGGGACGATGCCCGATATTTACACCCTCAAACTCTTTATCTCGATTCCATTCTCCCTCTTCAGTGTCGATCTCGTAATATTGACAATTCACAGAATCCTTAATCTTAATAGAATCAAAGATGAAAAATTCATTTTCTGGACCAAAATATGCCACATCACCAATCCCAGAATCTTTAAGGTGTGCCATCGCTCTTTTCACGATGCTTCTAGGGCATTTCTCATAAGGCTCATTTTTATAAATATCCCACACATCACAAAACACAACCATAGTCGTATCTGCTGTAAATGGATCAATAAAATATCGCACAGGATCAGGGATTAAAATCATATCGGATTTATTTACAGGCTGCCACGCAGGAATAGAGCTACCATCAAATGCAATCCCCTCAAAGCTATCTTCGCTAATTGAGCTAGCACTAAAACTTAGATGATGCCATACGCCTTTAATATCTGTGAATCTAAAATCAATAAATTCTACTTCATTTGCCTTACAATCCTCAAAAAACTTTGCTATAGCCTTTTTATCTACTTGGATTTTCATTTTTTCTCCTTAAACATAGTGATGGACATCTTAATTTGGTGAATTCTAGAATCTAGTTCCTTAAAGTGTCAGGTAATTATAAAGCTTTGTTGCTAATTTATAGCTAAAATGCAATACAAAGATTCACAAAACGATCAGAATTTAAGGGATTCTTTATGATTTATTTTAGGACTCCTTGATAAAGTAGCCTTTTTCATCACACAGAATTGGATATTGCTTTCCATTTTCAAGTTCGATAAGATAGCACTGCTCAAAGTGTCTCAGCCTTCGCGCGCTCAGTTGGAATCTGCTTTATCCGACTCAGCACTTCATCCATATCCTCACACAACGCTGGGAATCCAAACATCACTAATTTATACTGCATATCAATCCTTAAATCAGAAATCCACGCACTATACTTAAAAAAGTAAAATCTTTGCTAAAATATCACGATTTTGCCCTGAATTTATTTTAGGTTTTTTAAGGATTGGTATGGCTTGTTTTGTTTCTACACGAGATATGTTGGCTTTGCAAAAGGGTTTTGGAGATGCTATCCTTTCGCCTTGCGCGGCTTCTGGAGGATTATATACGCTAAAATCTATCCCCAAAGTTGATTTTAAAGAATTTTTGGATTTTTCTTATGAAGCGCTTTGTGTTAGCATTTTTAAGTGCTTGAATCTAGAGATTGAAGAATCTATCTTAAAAGATGCGCTAAATCTTTATAAAAACTTTGACTCCAAAGACAATCCAGCACCAATTAGCAAGCTTGAAAATGCCTTTTTCCTTGAGCTTTATCACGGACCTACGCGTTCGTTTAAGGATATGGCACTTGTGCCTTTTGGCGAGATTTTCACACAAATGGCAAACTCTAAAAATCAAAATTTCCTCATCCTCACAGCTACAAGTGGTGATACTGGACCTGCGACTTTAGCTAGTTTTGCTAATAAGAAGAATATAAAAGTAATTTGCCTTTATCCAAAGGGTGGCACAAGCCAAATCCAAGAGCTTCAAATGATTACAAATGATGCGCCAAATTTAAAAATCTTTGGCATAGAAGGTAATTTCGATGACGCACAAAACATCTTAAAATCCTTGCTTGCGGATAATGACTTCACGCAAACTTTAGCCAAAAACAGCTATTTTCTCTCAGCTGCAAATTCTGTTAATTTCGGGCGCATCGCATTTCAGATTATTTATCACATTTGGGGTTATCTCTGCCTTGTTAGACAAAATGAAATTCAATTTGGAGAATCTATAGATATCATCGTGCCAAGCGGGAATTTTGGCAATGCTTTGGGTGCGTTTTTCGCTAAGAAAATGGGACTTTGTGTCGATAAAATCATAATCGCAAGCAACAAAAACAACATCTTAACAGAGCTTATAAATAGCGGAATCTATGACATCTCAAGCAAATCTTTGCAAAAAAGCATATCTCCTGCAATGGATATTTTAAAAAGCTCAAATGTTGAGCGCGTGCTGTTTGCGTTATTTGGTGATGTGCGCACAAGAGAGCTTATGCAAAGCCTTGCAAATGATGAAAAATACGCCCTGACAAAAGATGAGCTACAGATTCTAAGGAATGATTTCAACGCGTGGTGGGGAGATGATGATGTGACAAAAGAGCTTATTAAAAAAGCTTTTAAAGCCGGCTATATTCTCGATCCGCACACTGCGCTTGGCTTTGGTGCGTATTTGGAGCTTTGTGCAAACAATAATAAAAAGGCGTTGATTTGCTCAACTGCCGAGTGGAGCAAGTTCGCGCCAAGTGTTGTGGAATCTATTTTTGGCGAGAAGCTAGGAGATTTTAAAGCCATTGAGAAAATGCTTCAAAATGGCGCAACGACAAGAGAATCCATCAAAAACCTTGCCACAAAGCAAATCTGCCACAAAGAAATCCTAAACCCAAGCGATGTGAAAGATGGCATTTTAAATTGGCTAAGCAATGATTAAGATTTATATTATTTCTTTGAAAAGTTGTATAGAGCGCAGAGAGCTTATGCTTAAGCAGTTTGGCGATTTTGATAAAAGTCGCTTTTGTGTTGAGCTTTTTGATGCGATAGATTTTAGGATAGATTCTAGCCATAATCAAGAATCTAGCAAACTAGGATCTAAAAATTCTAAGATTGCAGATTCCACAATCCAAAATCTCACAAAATTCATAAAACCACTTTTAAATAAAATCTATTGGGGACGCGAGTTGAGTTTAGGCGAGATTGGCTGCTTTGGCTCGCATTTTAGTCTATGGAGCAAATGCCTAGAATCCAATGAGCCAATGATTATTTTAGAAGATGATGTGATTTTGCAAGAAAATTTTAGCGAGGCAATTGATCGCATTCTTAAAAGTGAGTTTGAGTATGTGCGACTTTATGGGATTTTCAAGGTTGAAACAAAACAAATTTATGATAATTTTTATATGACTACAGAGAATCTAAGAGGCACGCAAGGCTATTATCTCACGCCAAATGCCGCGCGCAAGTTTATAACTAGCTTAGAGAAAATCGGTGGCTTTATAATGCCTGTGGATGATTATATGGATAGCTTTTTTATCCACAATGTGCCAAATGTCTTGCATTTTCCTTATGCGATTAAGGAAGGCGATTTAGATTCTACGATTAGCGGTAGAGTGAAGCAGAAGTTTTCGATTTTCAAGGTTACGCGCGAGATTTTTAGAATCTGGCGGAAGATTCAAAAGATAGTTTATATTTTAAAACAAAGGCGATATTAAATCCCTCTCAACCCCACAGTAAGCTGGATTATTGATACTAGAACCTCAGTATTTATGCGTGGGGAGTATGCCATTTTAACGCAAAAGGCAAACACGTGTTCTCTTAGCGCCCATCTGCGAGCGTGATTTTCAAAACTGGCTTAATTTCTCGGTCTATCAGGCTACACCTTTTGATTTGTCAAGTTATTCTTAAGGTTTGGGTTATTTGAAAGTTAATGAAGGCATCGATAAACTTTATGATAGCTTCTTTAAAAACGCACACTAAATGTAACCCAAATAAATTGCGCCAAATCAGCTAGGCATATCAAGAGATTTAGACTTTATGGAATCTACACAGAATCCAAAAGATTTGGGATTTGGGGTAGGGCATTAGATTCTTGCATTTCAAGAAGATACTTTTTTAGAAGTTCTAAAGGATAATCCCAATCATTAAGCTCTTTTTGCGCAAAAATAATCCCACCAGCCATACCTTCAAATTCTGTTTGTCCAAGCTTGCCCCACCGCCAATCATATCTCTTATGTGCAAGAATCAAGCAAGGTTTTCCCATAGCGATAGCAAGGTGGGCTATGGCGCTATCTACGCTAATGATTAAATCAAGCTTTTCCATAATGAGCGTAGTATCTAAAAAGTCTCTTATTTTGGGAGTTTTAATCGATTTAAGAAATGGTTTTAAAAGTGCGCATTTAGGCTTTGAAAGAAAGGATTCTAGCCCTTCTGGCTGCAAGCAAGTAAGCTCGTAATCAAAATCTGCCAATACCAAGAGAATGCGTTCAAGCGGGATAGATTTTTCTTTAGCGTATGTGAAATTTGGATTAGAGTGAAAGAAGAATCCTACGCGTAGCTTGGGGCTTTTATCACTTGTTTTTGGTTTATGTGCTTTAAAATGAGGCAACAACCATTGCTTATTATTTCGAAACATTTCTAAAGAATCCACACCAATCATATAGGGCAAACTAGGCAAAGAAATGCAATAATCATAGTCGTTAAAATCTTTTTCTACCACATCATATTTAAGCCCAAAAAGTGCTTGCAATTCGCGTTGCACATAGATATATTTGTGTTTGCACTCAAGCCTATCAATAAACCGCCCAAACATCAAGCTATCGCCAAATCCCTGCTCATAAAACAACAACACTTTACTGCGCTTAAGAATGGCTTTAATGTCTTTATCATTTGGTATTATCCCTATGTGCCTGCCTTGGCGAAAGAAATGTGCATTATTTTTATCTATTTTTGGTAGGGTTAGTCTCTGCTGATAGAATCTAAAGCCCTCTTTAAACTCCCCCAAGCTCAAAAGCAAATACGCATAATTTATCGCATAGGCTGGCTGATTATGTAAATGCAAAGCCTTAAGATAAAGCTCTCTTGCCTTAGAGAAAAATAACCCATAGCGCGCCATATTAGCATAATTAAAATAAAAATCTGCCTTTTTGGCATTATCGCTTATAAATTTAAAGCTCGTATCCATTTTATCAAGCAAGCGTAAGCCTCTTTTTTCTTTCCCAATGAGATTGTAGATACAAGTTAGATTCGAGATAGCATCGATTGTTTGGCATTTTTCATAAAGTTTTAGAGCGATTTTATAGTTTTTCTCTTCAGCATAGATATTGGCTAGATTATACATCGCATCTTTATCATCGCTATCAAGGCTTAAGGCTTTCTCATAGGCTTTTCTAGCACATTTGGTATCTCCGCTTTTTGCATAGCAAAGCCCAAGGTTATAATAGATATTAGAATTTTGAGAGGGCACACAGCCAAGATACATTTCAATGGCTTTTTGATAGAATCCTTGTCGCCGATATAATTCAGCAAGGTTAATTACGACATTTTCATTTTTAGGATCTAAAGAATAAGCCACCTCGAGATATTCAATGCAACGCCCAACATCTCCAAGGTAGTATAAGCTCATCGCACAGA
The DNA here is from genome assembly GCA_965120395.1 of uncultured Helicobacter sp. GTDB lineage: Bacteria > Campylobacterota > Campylobacteria > Campylobacterales > Helicobacteraceae > Helicobacter_B. Next base: position 29,695 of record CBCPND010000038.1, on the reverse strand, counting down.
TAAACCAAGCGTCTATGTTAAGGGCATCTTTTTGTAGAGTTTGTGTAGCAAGCTTAATGCATACGATATAATTTTTTTGATGAAAGGCTTTAGTGAGAGTTTGCATCATAAGCCCCGGCTAGGGGATTAGTTGTTGTTTTTACGATATTCCATAATCATCGCATAAACCTCATCTTTGAGGCGTAATTTTTGCTTTTTTAATACCTCTATCTCCATAGGACTTAATGGCTCAAGTCCATTTTCAGCATTTGTGATGCGCTGATCAAGATCATTATGTTCATCAAAGATCTTCTCAAAATGCGTATTTGAACCTTTAAGCTTTGTTATCTCATCTCTGTATTCGTGGAACATAGGACTCCTTTTTGTGATTTAGAATTAAGTCTTTAGATTCTAGTTTATTTTTGCTCAGCTTAAACCTATATCGGTATGAATAAAAGAGATTAAAACAGATGGGTTTAGCCCTTACTTAAATCTCAATATTTTGCAAAAGCTAAGGAGCAATAACTTATTGAGCAGTGCGCTTAAGCTTTTATAAGCTATCCTTAACAACGATTTTTTAGCACAGAAGCTAAACCACCCAGTGCGGTCTCTTTATACCGACTATCCATATCCTTGCCCGTTTGATACATTGTAGCAATCACATCATCTAGTCCCACACGTGGAACAGTATGCCCATCTCTATCTATCGCTATACGTGCTGCAGAAATTGCTTTAATTGCTCCAAAAACATTACGTTCAATACAAGGGATCTGCACCAAACCATCCACAGGATCGCACGTAAGACCTAGATGATGTTCCATTGCAATTTCTGCAGCTGTAGCAATTTTTATATTATCAGCTCCTAGAATTTGAGCCGCGCCAGCTGCTGCCATAGAGCTTGCCGCACCAATTTCTGCTTGGCATCCAGCCTCAGCACCAGAAATACTTGCATTTTTCTTATACAATGATCCAATCGCCATAGCAGTTAATAAAAAATCAATCACGCTTTGCTCGTTAAACTTATCCCCTAAATAATCTTTCAGATACATCATCACTGCAGGCACCACAGCACAAGCGCCATTGGTGGGCGCTGTCACAACTCTTCCACCAGCTGCATTTTCCTCAGCTATGGCAATGGCATACAAAGATATTAAATCAACTATCGCCAGAGAATCCGCACCTATATTGGTTAAATAAGGGGCTCTACGTTTTAATTTTAAAGAGCCGGGTAAAATAGTTTCTTTAGTATTTATCCCATTATAGTAAGAATCCTCCATTATATGCCAAATATCCAAGCAATAAGCCTTAATCTCATCTGTGCTATGAAACTGTTCCTCATAGGTCAAAGACAACTCAGCAATAGTTTTATGATGCTTACTACAGAGTTCCAAAAGTTCTTTTGCATTATTAAACTCTAGATTTGGTTTTTTAGAGCTCTTTGTTGTGGTAGAATTCTCTAACTCTTCTTGTGTAGCTATAAATCCTCCACCAACTGAGTAATATACTTGAGAGACAAGCATTTTTTTAGAAGCATCAAATGCGCTAAGTCTCATACCATTTTCGTGTAGCGGTAAAAAATCTTTATAAAAAATCACATCCCTATCATAATCAAAGTCAATTATTTTTTTTTGATTAAAATTGATTTTTTTATCCTGATAAGCGAGCTTTAATACGCTCTCTTTAAGACTCGCACTTAAATCCTTAGCCCTAATGCCATTGAGTCCAATAATACAAGCCACATCAGTTAAATGTCCTCTGCCTGTTAAAGAAAGACTACCATAAAGCTCAACTTTAACTCTATCAATACATTCCAATTTATCATCCGCTAATTCACAAAAAAGATTAGAGGCTAACATAGGTCCAACAGTATGAGAGCTTGATGGACCCACTCCTATCTTAAAGATACTTAGATTGCTCATATTTTATTTTCCTCACTTATCATTTTTGATTGATGGACGACCTTTAACATCTTAAAGCAAGCCTTTTATAGTAGCCGAAATTGCAATTAACCCTAAAATCAGGATAAATATATTTTGTAATGGAGACTTAAACCTATGCAAGACTTTAAATTTATAGATTGCATAAAGTGGCATAATAAATAAAATAATTGCTAGAATAGGACCCCCAATACTCTCAATAATCCCTAGTATGCTTGGATTTTTATAAGCCACAAGCCATGCAACAACAAATGTAAGTATGGCTGTAATCTTATTAGCTAAAGGCAAAGAAATCTTTTGAGAGCTTAAATCAAATAAAATTCTATTAAGCCCTTCACGAGCGCCCAAATAATGCCCAAAAAAGCTTTTGCCCATCGCTACAAATGCAACCACAGGAGCCACATAATAAATAAATGGTGTATGAAATTTACCTGCTAAATAAGTTAAAATAGCTACATTTTGACTCTTAGCTTCAAGCAATTCAGATGGACTGAGACAAAATGCGCAAGAAAATACAAAAAACATAACCACCACAATCATTAAAATATTGCTCCTAGCAATAATTTTTGAAGCCTTAGTTTCTGCATCTTCACCGTAACTCTTTTTGCAGTATACAGCAAGTGAAGAAATAATAGGAGAATGATTAAAAGCAAAAATCATAACCGGTAATATAAGCCATAGGGTTATCCAAAGATTAGAATCTGAGAGTGAAAACTCTGTATTTGAAAGTATAGCCCCATTCCATTCTGGAATAAGCCATAAAGCAATCAATAACAAAACTGCTATGAATGGAAAAACTAATATACTCATTGCGCGTATAACAATCTTTTCTCCAAAGCTAACAACCACCATCAAAATCCCTACAAGCACAAAAGACAGGATAAGGCGATTGGGTTCACCTAAATGAAGTTGTTCAACCATAAACTTCTCAACCGTATTAGTAATTCCTACACTATACACAAGTAAAATTGGGAAAATTGCAAAAAAGTAAAGAATAGTTAACATTATGCCCCCGACTTTACCAAAATAATTTTCCCCCACCACAGTAATATCATCACTCTCCTTAGATCCAAAAAGCACAAAGCGACATAATGCCCTATGCGACAAAAATACCGTAGGAAATACCAACAATAGCATTACTAGAAGTGGAATAAGTCCGCCCATACCCGCATTAATTGGTAAAAAAAGAACCCCTGCCCCAATAGCCGTACCAAAAAGACTCAGCACCCAAAGCGTATCTTCCTTGTTCCATTGTTTAGACTTTTCTTTCATTTTGACTCCTTATTACTTTATATTCATCTAGATTCTATTATTCCAAAACTTATTTTTCAAACACTAAACTAAAAAAAAAAAAGAAAATTACTTAAAGTTACATATATAAGCTGACTAAAACTTTTTGCAAACCTAAAATCTATCCAAAATTTATAGCCTGTATTTAGAAAAATGAAATCTTGTTAGATTCTACAAAATTTAAAAATCGTCATTATGAGATTTATGCTAATAAATCGTGGAATCTATTTAGGTCTAGAATCTATTATTGTGATGGCTATAAGGCACGATTGAAAGCCATTTGGTATAGTTGGATTCCGTGTTGCGCAGAATTTGTGTGGGTTATTATTTAATGAATTTTGTGTGACCATTCACATCATATGTAGTCACATTACGGCTACTTTTAATGCTAACTGTGTCAGCAGTGTATCCTACCAATAATTGTCCAATTTTAATAAATAGTATGCGTCCATTGGTATCATACACTATCACCTTACCATTTCTATCTATGGCTGATCCAATTTGTTTTTGATTCATAATAACTCATTTAAACTGTAATTGGGTTACTTGCACAAACCTCAGCAAATACTTTATCAAAAAAAAAAAAAATAACCTTAAGCCAAGCCAAAAAGTGAAAAATTTTGCAAAAATGCCAATAAAACACAAAATAAATCATTTATTCACGACACAATCAAAGCTCTTTAAGCTTATTAACATCCTATCGCTACAAATCTGCCAAATATAGAATCGATGGATTCTACTGCCTTAAGTGCTTTAGTAGTTTTTAGTGCGCTTTTTTAGAATCTCAGCGATTAAGAATGCCAGCTCAATAGCCTGCGTAGCATTTAAGCGCGGATCACATTGTGTGTGATAGCAAGTTGTTAGATTTGCTTCAGTTATCTCTTGGGAGCCGCCCACACATTCTGTAACATCATTTCCTGTCATCTCTAAATGCACGCCACCAGCGATACTTCCACAAGATTTATGAATCTCAAAAAAACTTTGCACTTCACTTAGGATTTTATCAAAAGCACGCGTTTTATAGCCGTTATTTGCCTTTGTCGTATTCCCGTGCATCGGATCGCAACTCCACAAAATATGTCTCCCTTCTTTATGCACGTTCTCAAGAAGATTAGGGAAATTCTGCTTAATCTTGTCTGCGCCCATTCTAACGATTAGATTTAAGCGCCCTTCTTCATTGTCTGGATTTAAAATATCACAGATTCCCATAATCTCATCTTTTGTAGCATTTGGTCCGATTTTCACGCCTACAGGATTTCTCACACCGCGTAAAAACTCCAAATGCGCACCATCCAAATCGCGTGTGCGCTCACCAATCCAAAGCATATGTGCTGAGCAGTCATACCATTCACCACTCAAACTATCACATCGCACAAGTTGTTCTTCATAATTTAAAAGCAAAGCCTCGTGGCTTGTGTAGAATTCTGTCTCTTTTAGAATTGGCGTATTATCTGTGTTAATTCCGCAAGCATTCATAAAGCCAAGCGTTTGTGTGATTTGATTTGCTAGCTCTTCATACTTTTGCCCAAAGGCATTATCGCGCACAAAATCTAGATTCCATCTATGCACTTCATTTAAATCCGCCAATCCTCCTCTAGCAAATGCGCGCAAGAGATTTAAGGTAGCAGAGCTTTGATGATAGGCTTGAAGCATACGCGTCGCATCCGGTTCTCTGCAATCTCTCTTAAACTCAAGCCCATTTATAATATCGCCTCGATAGCTTGGCAATTTTTTATCATCAATTTCTTCAAAATCACTACTCCTAGGCTTTGCAAATTGCCCAGCCACACGCCCTACCTTAACGATAGGACAGCTTCCAGCAAAGGTTAAAATCGCACTCATTTGCATAATAACCTTAAACAAATCTCTAATGCTAGAGCCATTAAATTGATTAAAGCTCTCTGCGCAATCCCCGCCTTGAAGTAAGAATGCCTCACCCTTTTGGACTTTGGCAAAATGCTTTTTAAGATTACGCGCTTCTCCGGCAAAAACAAGTGGCGGATAGGATTTTAGCTCATTTTCTACTCGCTCTAAAATTTCTTTATTTGTATAAGTTGGATGCTGTTTTATTGGGAAATTTCTCCAGCTTTTCTCGCTCCAAGTGTGCATTATGACTCCTAATTTTTGCAGGTATTCTACATTTTTTAAGTGATATTTGCATCAATGCTAGACATTTTTATCTAGATATTCAAGCACAAGCGAGATAAACATCAGCACAAACACGCCTACAACCATTACGCGAATAAATTTTACCCCCTTTTTTATCGCAAGCTTGCTACCGATATAACCACCTAGAATATTACACACAATAAGTGGAATCCCAAGCTTATAAAGCACATTTCCACTTATAGCAAAAGCCACAAAGCTGCCCAAACCTGATGCGAGATTAACCATCTTTGCGCTTGCACTCGCATAAAGTAAATCCATCTTAAGCCCTAAGTAAAATGCCAAGATGAAAAATGTCCCTGTCCCCGGACCAAAAAATCCATCATAAAAGCCAATTAAACAACTTAAAATCGGTGTATAAATGTAAATTTCTCTAGGGCTAAATGTGGTTTTTCCAATGTTAAAACTTTTAGGGATAAAGCTTGCTAAAGCCGCGATGGGTAAGATAATCAAGATGATATTTTTAAGCGTAGAGTCTGGGACAAGTAAAACTACCCTAGATCCGATAAATGCCCCAAAAAGTGAGAATATAACGCCAATTATCGTTAGTTTATAAAGGAGTTTTTTATGCAGGAAAAAATTAAAAGCAGCCACGCTTGTGCCAAAAATGACGATGAATTTATTTGTCGCTAAAGCTTGGATGGGTGGGATTCCGGCCAAGAGTAATGAAGGCATCGAGATAAAACCTCCACCTCCAGCGATGCTATCGACAAATCCAGCGATAAAAAATGCCAAACATAAAGCCGCCAGAATCCACAAAGGCATTTGTGCGAAAATATCCATCTCTTAGTCCTTTGTTTTTGAATTTTTGTTACAATACGGGTTTATTTTAACTAAAGGAGACTTATAAAATGCTTGTTGATGATGTGTTATTATCCAAGCTTCAAAAGCTCGCGATGATTGAGATTTCAGCCCAAGGACTACCAAAGGTCAAGCAAAATCTAAATGAAATTTTAAGCTTTGTAGAGAATTTAAATGGCATTGATACGCAAGATATTGCCCTAGATTCTAATCTCAAAACGCCAATGCGCGAAGATGAAATCATAGATTCTGATATGGCAAGAGATATTTTAGATTCTGCTCCAAATGCCAAAGATGGCTTTTTTATCGTTCCTAAAATCATCGAATAACAAAACTAATGCAAAATAGCTCAAAAAGTCCGCGCACAAACAGCGCACAAAATCGAGACTCTAAAGCAAGTAACACGCACCAAAGCAACACAAAATCTATACAGCAAAATAACCCCCAAAACTTTATCCAAATCATTGGCGCCAAGGAAAATAACCTTAAAAATATCCATTTGCAAATCCCTAAAAATAAGCTAGTTATTTTCACAGGATTAAGCGGAAGTGGGAAATCAACCCTTGCGTTTGATACGCTTTATGCCGAAGGGCAACGTCGCTATATAGAATCTCTCTCAAGCTATGCACGCCAGTTTTTAGATCGAGTTGGTAAGCCAAATGTCGATAAAATCGAAGGCTTAACGCCAGCTATCGCCATTGATCAAAAAACCACTTCTAAAAATCCACGCTCAACCGTTGGGACGATTACAGAGATTTATGATTATTTGCGACTTTTATATGCGCGCGTGGGAATCCAGCACTGCCATATTTGTGGCAAACCAATCTCGCAAATGTCCTCAACAGACATTATAAATCAAGTCTTAAATCTCCCTAAAGATTCTAAAATGATTATTCTAGCGCCAATTGTGCGCGAGAAAAAAGGAAGCTTTGCCGATAAAATCGAGGAACTTAGACACAAGGGTTTTGTGCGTGCGCAAATCGATGGTGTGATGGTGCGATTAGATGAGGAAATCGAGCTTTCAAAGACCAAAAAACACACGATAAAAATCATCATCGACAGAGTTATAAATAATGATGAAAACCACGCTAGAATTGCACAAGCTGTGGAGAAAGCACTAAATGAGACCTTTGGCGAAGTCGAGATAGAATATAGCCTAGATTCTACTACACATATGATTCATTATTCTGAGCATTTTGCGTGCTTTGATTGCAAGGTAAGCTTTGAGCCTTTAGAGCCTTTGAGTTTTTCTTTTAACTCACCAAAGGGCGCTTGCGAGGATTGCTCAGGACTTGGAAGTAAATATAGCATTGATATTAAAAAGATTCTAAACAAATCGCTACCCTTAAGGGAAGGCGGGATTAAAGTGATTTTTGGCTTTAATCGCAATTATTATGCGGAGCTTTTTAGTGGGTTTTGTGAAGCACAAAAAATCGATATGAAAAAGAGTTTTAATGATCTCACAGAATCTCAACAATCCGCCTTGCTTTATGGGGGTGCTGGAAATGTAGAATTTAGCTGGCGAGGCTCTAAGATTTCGCGTCCTTGGCGTGGGATTTTACAAATCGCATATGATATGTTTAAAGATGAGCGCGATTTAAGTGATTATATGAGTGAGAAGCCTTGTGAGAGCTGTAATGCGCTTAGATTAAAGCCAGAATCTTTAAGCGTGAAAGTCGCACAAAAGGGCATCGGTGAAGTAATCAATATGCCAATTGAGGAGAGTTATAGCTTTTTTGCTAATGATGAAAATTTCGCCTATCTCACAGAGCAGCAAAAGCTCATTGCTACGCCAATTTTAAAAGAGATTAAAGAGAGGCTATTTTTTCTTTTTGATGTTGGGCTTGGGTATCTCACACTTGCACGCGATGCACGGACAATTAGTGGCGGAGAATCTCAGCGCATTCGCATCGCAAGCCAGATTGGAAGCGGGCTTACGGGTGTGATGTATGTGCTTGATGAGCCAAGCATTGGCTTGCACGAGCGCGACACACTAAGACTTATTAAAACCCTGCAGAATCTACAAGAAAAGGGTAATTCTGTGATTGTGGTCGAGCACGATAGAGAGACGATTTTACACGCAGATTTCATCGTGGATATCGGTCCTGGTGCGGGTAATGATGGCGGAGAGGTCGTATATAGCGGGAATCTAGCTGGAATGCTAGAATCTAGCACCATAACAGCTGATTTTATCAACCGCAAAAGAGATATTTTCTACCCACATAATCGCAAGCAAGAAAAGTGGCTTAAAATCTCAAATGTCAAGATTAACAACATAAAAAATCTCAATGTCAAGATTCCACTTGGAAACTTTGTATGCGTTACAGGCGTTAGTGGAAGCGGGAAGAGCTCACTTATTTTACAGACACTTTTGCCAATCGCACAAGAACTTTTAAACAATGCCAAAAAGGTCAAAAAATGCGATGGCGTAGAGATTTTAGGATTAGAGCATTTAGATAAAGTAATCTATCTTGATCAATCTCCAATAGGGCGCACGCCTCGCAGTAATCCAGCGACTTACACAGGTGCTATGGATGAGATTCGCACACTTTTCTCACAGACTAAAGAAGCAAAAATGCTTGGCTTTAATATCGGGCGATTTAGCTTTAATGTCAAAGGTGGGCGATGTGAGAAATGCCAAGGGGAAGGTGAGATTCGCATTGAGATGCACTTTTTGCCAGATGTGATGGTGAAGTGTGATTTATGTAATGGCGCGAAGTATAATCCCCAAACTCTAGCCATAAAATACAAAGGCAAATCCATTGCTGATGTGCTTAATATGAGCGTAGATTGCGCGTGTGAGTTCTTCTCTAAAATCCCTAGAATCTACCAAAAGCTTAAAACCCTTCAAGATGTCGGGCTTGGCTATATCACACTTGGGCAAAATGCCATAACCCTAAGCGGTGGAGAAGCCCAACGTGTCAAGCTTGCCAAAGAGCTAAGTCGCAAAGACACAGGGCATACACTATATATTCTTGATGAGCCAACAACGGGACTTCATTTTGGTGATGTCGATAAGCTTACTAAGGTGCTACATCATCTTGTGGATCTTGGCAATAGCGTGATTGTGGTTGAGCATAATTTGGATTTGATAAAAAATGCCGATTTCATCATAGATATGGGTCCTGAAGGTGGCGATAAAGGTGGGAAGGTGATTGATAGCGGAAGCGTGAGAGAGATCGCTAATCGATATAAAAAGACTAAAAGCTACACAGGGGAGTTTTTAGCCAAAGAGCTTGAATTTATTAAGAAAAATAATCATCTACAATAGTTGTTTATTCATTTTTTTTTTTTTTGGTAGAATCTCTTTTTCAAATAGGAGTAGGCTATGAAAATAAACTTTATGATTCTGGTAATGCTTGGGGCTTTAGTAGGGTTAGAGGGCTCTGGCTTTAGGCTCTCTGAGCAAAGCCTAAATGGCACAGCGCTTAATTCTGCGTATGTGGCTGGGGCTAAGGGCGCAGATTCTAGCTATTATAATCCTGCGAATATGGGGCTTAGTGAGGAAGCTGAGATCGAGGTAAATGGGACACTTATCTTAGTGCCCGGATTTGATTTTACTACTGCAAATAGAGATGAGGGAGCTACTCTTACATATGAAGTTACATTGTTTGGTAAAAAAGTATCTTACACCAAAACATCCGGATGCGCACAATCTGGAGCCTGCTCAGAATATGTCGATGGTGTGGCAAATACCTCTGTGAATATCGCGCCTAAAATCTTCTTAAAATCTAAAGCATATAAACCCTTTGGAGAGTCTATGAAGGTTACATTTGGGGCGTCTATGACCACTCCTTCAGGGTTGGCTATGGATTGGGATGGGCAGGGAGGATCATTTTTAGATGATGTATCAATTATGATGATAGAGCTAAATCCAGTAGCAAGCATTAGCTTTTTTAATGATGTCATCTCTATTGGTGGAGGGTGGCGCGCTATTTATGCTGGCGGAGATTTTAATAACACCCTGTATGTGCCCTATACTGCCAACACTACTATAATTGGAATAACTGCAACATCATCAGGGACGACAGAAGTTGTCCAAAAGTCAAGTGCATCAGACTGGGGATATGGCTGGAATGCAGGGCTTACGATAAAGCCACGAAAAGATATCACCCTAGCAGCCACCTATCGCTCTAAAGTAGAATTTGCGATGAGTGGTAGCTTAAGTGCCATTGCAAATATCGATACGGTAGTGAGTGGCACTACTGCTGTTGAAATGACTGCGGATTTATTATTAAGTGTTGATATGCCAGAGATTCTAGCTGTGGCTGTGGCAAAAGATTTTGGGCGATTGAAAGCAGAGTTTGTCTATGAGCGCACATTCTGGAGTAGGGCAAATATCTTTGAATTTGGCTATTCTAATCAGGTATTTACGCCTGATACGGTTATGGGGCAAAATGTAGCAGATATGATGTCTGGTGCGGATTATGATGCTGTGGCTATGGGAAGAGGCTGGAAAGATTCTAGCGCATATCGCTTAGGCTTTACTTACACCACTGATAAAGCGACTTTAATGCTCTCTGGTGTATATGATGAGACTCCAGTGCCTCAAGGAAGCTTTGGAATCCCTGATTGTAATGCTTGGATCGGAGGTGTGGGGGCACGTTATAAAATATGGCGTAAAAAGCTAGATGTAGGGGTAGCCTACTCAGCAGCTTTTAAGGATAATAGACAAAGCTTCATCCAATCAAAAAATGGCTGGGGTCAGCTTCATCTTTTGACATTTGGGGCTAAGTATATATTCTAATGAAAATTTGATTCACAAGAGTCAAATACGCACTCTCCATTGATGAAAACCTGTCTTGCACTTTTAGAATGCAAGATAAAATGCACTTCTGGTTGCGTTGATTTAGTGATATTAGCGATATGAAAAAGCGCAAAATCAGAATCTTTGCTTGGTTCAAGCGTGCCATTATTTAGCCTAAGGGCTTTTGCGCCATATTTTGTAGCAGATAGAAGTAGAATCCTTGCAAGCTTTAGCAGAGATGTGCGCATACCAAACAGCCCAAACCTTATCTCATCAAGCATACTTAATGTAGCATTTGAGCTCATACCATCACTTCCAATAGCAAGGTGAGAATGTGGCAGGATATTTATATCAAGCATTTCTCCATCAAGCAAACGATTGCTTCTAGGACAAGTGACGATATAGTGTCCTAAATCTGCTATTTGAAGTATTTCTTTTTGGATTGCATTTGTAAGATGCACAAAAAGAGTTTGACTTTTAAACAGCCCTAAAAAATCCTTTATACCGTGATATAGGGGCTTTGGATTTGGGATTTGCAAAATGTTCTTATAAAACTTAAAAAACCATCCACTCTTTTTTGTCAGCCATTCGCGCTCAAGCTTAGATTCTAAAAAATGCGTAGAAAGCAGGGCATTATCTTGCTTAGCAATGTCAATGACACGGCTCGCTAGAATCTTATGCACAGAATATGGTGAGTGAATAGCAATCGCTGGGAAAAAGGTTTTTGATTTTTTGGCTTTGGATAATTCATACCTAGCCTTAAAATCCGCAAATAATGTATCAATAGCACTAGGATTTGAGCCTATGGCTTCATTAAAATACACAACCTTAAGCGGGCTTGATGCAAGGCTTTTTAAATCCCCTCCATAACTAGATATAGCACCCACACTTCCTACACCACTTTTGAGCTGTGATTGAATGCCAGAATCTAGGACATTTTCTATCTGCCCTAAGACACTTTCACGCTTTTGCATAACACTTGTTAGCCAAAGATCAAACCCACCATAATTAAAGCTCACATCATTTGCCCCAAACTCAAAATGAATGTGTGCATTGACAAATGCAGGTAATAGCACGCAATCATTATGAAAAGTCGTATTTTTATCATTAAGATCATATTTAGATTTTAGGGTGCTAAATTTACCAACCTCTAAAATTACCTCATTTTCATAGACCACACCACCATCTTTTAGGATACTAAACTCATCATCACATAAAAATACAAAAGACGCTCCAATTAGCTTCATATCAATTCCTTGTTTTTGGTATTTGATTATAACTTTTAAGGATTGAGATTTTTATAATATGCTAAAATTTAATTATATTTTTTTGGAGAAATTATGTCAAAGCCAGATATTCGTGAATTAAGCGATTTTATATGCCAATATGCGAGTGCGCTTTTGGTTTGTGGGGCATATACTTCTAGGGTCGCAAAATGCGCAGAAAGAATAGCAAGAGCTTATGGGTATGATGCGCATTTAAGTATTTTTTTAAAATATATTTCTTTAAATCTTGTAGATTTTAAAAATTATGACAATCGTTATACGCAAGTGATTAAAAACCCACAATTTCGCGTGGATTTTGCCCTTGTTACGAATTTGAGTGCATTAAGCTGGCAGATTTTAGATGAAAAAATTGGGCTCAAAGAAGCTAAAAAGCATTTTGAATATATGAAACAACAAAAAGGTTTTTTGCCTCTTTCTGCGGCAATTTTTGCAAGCCTTGCGAATGCAGCATTTTGCCAGCTTTTTGATGGGGATTTGGGTGCGCTTGTATGTATTTTTATGGGCACATTTGTTGGATTCTGGATGCGCTTTTTCTTTCGAAAAATCAGGCTTGATGTGCGCGCTCAATTTTTATTTCTCTCATTTATCTCATCATTTGTAGCATATATTGGCGTGTGGTTGGGATTAACCCATACGGCAGAAATAGCAGTTGGCGGGAGTATTTTATATTTAATTCCGGGCGCACTTATTATCAACGCATTTGTAGATTTTATCCACGAAAATACCCTTATGGGTGTGAGTCGCACGATCAATATGATCGTTGTGATGATGTGCCTTGCAGCAGGAGTATATCTCACATTAAGCATAACAGGAGTAAGTATTTTAAATGTTTAATATAATGCAAGGCTACCCACAAATACAAGAGATCTTGCATTCGCAATTTATGCAAGATTCAATATTGCAAGAGGCTATTTCGCGTTTTATTTTTGCCTTTATTGCTGGATTTGGCTTTGCTTATGGATTAAATCCTATGAAAAAGACAATTATTTGGAGTGCTCTTTTTGCAGCTATTGGTTATGATATTCGGTTTTTACTTATGGAATGGTCGATTCTGAGTTTTGCTGGGGCTAGCTTTTGTGCTAGCTTTTGTATCGGGCTTTTAGCGATGGTCGTTGCAAAAAGGCTAAAAAGTCCAATAGAAGTTGTCGTATTTCCCTCCCTTTTGCCTATGTTTCCGGGGAGTTATGGGTATAAAAGCATTCTTTCCTTGCTTACATTTGTGCAACAAGCCGATGAACAAAGCCGTATGGATTATTTGTTAATATTTTTTAATAATTTTATGATTATGTTTTCTGTGTCTTTAGCATTGGTTGCTGGCATTTTGGTGATTTTGTCAGTCTTTTATGAGCAAAGCTTTATGATGACGCGAGGGATAAAGAGATTCTCGCTTAAAAATATTTAATGAGAAAATAATGAAGTTTAAGTGGGATAGTGCGCAATATTTACAGTTTGAAAAAGAAAGAAATCAAGCCTTACTTGATCTAATTATGCAAGTTAAACAAAAGCGAAAGGCAAATAGTGTTACTAGTATTTTAGATATAGGTTGTGGTCCAGCAAATAGCACAAAAATGTTAGCTAAGCACTTTAGGTATGCTGAAATACTAGGAATTGATAACTCACAAAATATGCTTAATCAGGCCTCAAAGAATGCAATGTCAAAACGGATACATTTTAAACTATTATGTGCTAATACGCAGCTTCATACACTAAATGAAAAGTTTGATATTATCCTAGCCAATGCCTCAATCCATTGGATACAAGACCAACACAAGCTTTTTAATATAGTATTTAATCTTTTGAAAAAAAATGGTATTTTTGCCGTGCAAATCCCCCTTGATTCTGATTCATTGTTCCACCAGACCTTGCAAAATTTTGTTACAACTACAAAATGGCAATCATACTTTGCAACAAATCCAAGAATATTTTTTTCATTAGATTCTACAACATATTTTGATATTTTAACATCATACACTTATGATATACGAATGTGGGAGACTACCTATTTTCATAATTTAGCCAATATAGAATCTATTATTGCGTGGTATAAGGGATCAGGGCTAAGACCATATTTGCAGAATTTATCTGAAACAAATAGAATACTATTTGAAAATGAATTATTAGAGCTATTGCAACGCGTCTATACCTTACAGCAAAATGGCAGCGTAGTGTTACAAGTACCAAGATTATTTTTTATAGCTGTATTGTAATTTTATTAAGAAATGTTATACCTTATAAACCACAAAGAACAAGAGAATTTTCATTGTAAATTGTAGTGAATTGCACTTTTTATAGGCTTTCTATATATTATAATTATTGAGACAATGCGACTATTGGTCAATGCTAAAACCTTGCTTGATTTTAGGATGATTTTAGCTGTATCAATTTCAAGAGGGCACAAAGTCGCTGGATTTCCTCAAGATACAATCTTAAAGACTTTATTGCCTAATATAGTTTGTTGCTGTCTAAATCAATTTGAGTCAAAAACTTGATTAGATCTACCTTGCTATATTTATAAAAAGTCTTATAATTCGTAACTTCTCATTCAAGATAGTTTATGATAACTTAAATTTTTATTAGGAGTTTAAGATTTGGAGGTAATTATAGATAATAAAATTAGAATTTTAGTAGAGAGTTGATAGTAGTGGCGGAGCGGACGGGGCTCGAACCCGCGACCCCATGCGTGACAGGCATGTATTCTAACCAGCTGAACTACCGCTCCAAAATAAAAGCAAAAAACTAAATTCAGAATCTAAATCAATGGTGGTCGCTATAAGACTCGAACTTATGACATCCACCTTGTAAGGGTGGCGCTCTACCAACTGAGCTAAGCGACCAAGAATATAGCCCAAATTTAGCAATTTAAAATGTTAAAATCCTAGAATCTTAATTAAAGTGGTGACCCCGAGGGGACTCGAACCCCTGTAGCCACCGTGAAAGGGTGGTATCCTAACCGCTAGATGACGGGGCCACAACTTCAAGTAATGGTGACCCGCGTTGGATTCGAACCAACGGCCCATTCCTTAAAAGGGAATTGCTCTACCAACTGAGCTAGCGGGTCTTAATCTATTTAAATTCTTAGGAAATTTAAAAATCAAAATTGTATTTGTTTTGGGCATTTTTGTCAAGGGCTTTAAAGATTTTTTAGCAATATTTCTAGGGCTTTAATGCAAGCTTGCTTTTGAATCTCTTCTCGATCTCCAGAGAATAAAAATTTCTCAATAATTGGCGCATAACCAAACCTTTGCATCCCAATAAATACTAACCCAACCGGCTTAGCCTCGCTACCACCATCAGGACCAGCAATCCCACTTGTAGCCAGCGCTATATCTGTGTCAAACTTTTCTAGTGCGCCTTTTAGCATATCGCTAACCACCTCTTGACTCACTGCGCCAAATGTTTTTAGCTTTTGTGCGCTGACATTGAGATTATTCTCCTTTACATAGTTTGCATAGCTAATAATTCCGCCCATAAAAGCTTTAGAAGCCCCGGCATTTTTCGTAAAGCAAAAGGCTAAAAGCCCGCCTGTGCAACTCTCAGCTGTCGCTATCCTAAGAGCGCGCTCACTTAATTGTTGCAATGCTGCAAATCCTAAATTTTTATCAAAAGATGTTTGGTTTCGCCTCATATTTTAGATACTTTAAATTTTAAGTTTTTTTTAATCAATTGTGTTTATCATAACATAAAGAGTTTAAAAAGGAGTAGCTTATGTCAAAAGATCAAAAAAGTGTTAAAAAAACCATTCTAACACGTCCAGAATCCGTAAAAGCAAACCATAAAGAAATCTATAGCAAAAAGGGTAAGCTTTGCGAGAAGTTCTATCTTAAAGAACTTGAAAAGCTACAAATTGAGCTTTTAAAGCTACAAAATTGGATTAAAAAGGCAAAGAAAAAGATCGTCATCATTATGGAAGGTCGCGATGCCGCTGGTAAGGGAGGGACAATCAAAGCGCTTAATGCACATCTAAATCCGCGCGGGAGTAGGGTTGTGGCATTATCAAAACCCACAGAATTAGAGCGCACGCAGTGGTATTTTACGCGCTATATTTCAACCCTACCAAGCGGAGGTGAGATAGTTTTCTATGACCGAAGCTGGTATAATCGCGCTGGAGTTGAGCGGGTTATGGGGTTTTGCACGCAAGAAGAATATAAGCAATTTATTTATCAAGTCTCAAGCCTTGAACAAATGCTCATCTCAAGTGGGACGATGATTTTTAAATACTTTCTTGATGTCGGCAAAGAAGAGCAAAAAAGACGCATCAAAAGGCGCAAAACAGATCCATTAAGAATGTGGAAGCTAAGCCCTATAGATTCTAAATCGCTTGATTTATGGGATGAATACACAATCACTTTTGAAAAGATGTTTTCAAGAACGCATACGCCTTATGCGCCTTGGATTATCGTAGATTCTAATGACAAGAAAGCAGCAAGAATCAACATCGCAAGAGATCTCTTAAGTAAAATTGATTATGAAGGTAAAGATCCTTCAGCGGTTTGCCTTTTAGCTGATCCTGCAATTTTGCATCCATATTATCAAACGCGCTAAAACTTACATTACTCAATGGATTTATTGGTATTTTGCTTTTAGTGGTATTACTAAGACATAACTAAATCCTTGTGTAATACTTCTAGCTTTTGTATTGGGATTATATTGAGATTAGAGTATGGGGTTTAGCTTGTATATTTTGGTTAGTGTATTTTTAAATGGTCTATTTTGGGAATCTCTAGGCTTTGAGACTTCTTATTTTAAAAATTTATTTAATTATTGATTGTGAAATGGTTTAAAAAATTTCAATAGAATTTTAAATTATTTGATTTACCGAATTAGTATTGATTATTTATGATTTACTTTTATGCTTACTTTTGATTCCAAATTTACACGAGGAGATGTTATGTTAAAAAAAGTTGCAACATATTTTGGTTGTGGTATGGCGCTTTTTGGATTTTTGGGCTGTGATTCTAAAAATGGCGGGGTTGGTGGTATGCCAAATCTTGTGTGTGAGACACAAGTCATCAAGGCTAAAAATGTGCCATTGGAGTTTGAGTATCCAGCGCGCTTAAAAAGTGTGCAGAGTGTCGATGTGTATGCGCGTGTGGAAGGAATTCTGCTAGAGCAGAATTTTAAAGAAGGTGACATCGTCAAAAAAGGACAGCACCTTTTTAAAATCGATCCGACACGTTATCAAGCCCGTGTAAATGCTTCAAAAGCACAATATAATTCTGCTCAAGCCAATCTGACAAAAGCCACGAAAGATTGGGCGCGCGTAGAGCGACTTTATAAGCAAGGCGCATTAACAATCGATCAACACGATCAATCACTCTATGATTATCAATCAGCTCAAGCCAATGTCGAAAATACAAAGGCAAATCTCGATGATTCTCTTATTGATTTAGGTTATACGGATGTTGTGGCAAGCATCACAGGTAGGGTTGGTTATAGACGTTATGATGTCGGGAATCTGGTTGGCAAGGGAAGTGATAGTGTGCTTACGACTATTACGCAGCTTGATCCTATTTATGCAGAGTTTGCGATCCCAAGCAATGATTTCCAATATATGAAGAATCTTCATAATAGCGATATAAAGGTGATTTTAATTGTCAATAATAAGCCTTATGGGAAAGTCGGGAGAATTGACTTTATCGATAGTGTGCTTGATGAGCAGACTTCATCTGTGAAAGCAAGAGCAATTGTTGATAATGACACCTATGAACTTATGCCAAATGAATTTATACGCCTGCAAGTGCAGGGTTTTAACTCTGAGGATTCTATTGCTATCCCGCAAAATGCGCTTTTACAGGATTCTCAAGGCAGCTATACTTATGTCGTTAAAGATAATCAAGCCCGCATCGTGCGCGTTACTCTTGGTAAAACATTAAAAGATGGCTTGGTGATTATCACCAGTGGCTTAAATAATGGTGATGTACTCATTACTAATAATTTATCAAAATTACGCGATGGAATGGGTGTAATAAGCGCACAAGATGCCAAAATAGCAGAATCTAATGCAGATTCTACAAGAGAATCTAAACCAGAATTTAGAGACCCTAAAGATTCTGGCAGAGAGAATCCAAAGATTTAAGGATATTTGATGTTTTCTAAAATTTTTATCAATCGTCCTGTGATGGCGATGGTGATGTCTATTGTCATCACTCTTGTTGGGGTTTTAGCGATCTTTAATTTACCAGCAGAAGAATATCCACAAGTTACTCCTATAGAAGTGGTTGTTTCTGCTACTTATACAGGTGCGAGTGCAGAAGTTATATCAGATACTGTGGCAAGTGTGCTAGAAAATAGCATAAATGGCGTGGAGGGAATGCTTTATATGAAGTCCTCTTCTTCTTCAAGTGGATCTCTTTCAATTACTGTATATTTCTCCAATGATACAAATCCAGATATGGCAACGGTTAATGTCAATAACCGTGTGCAAGCAGTTTTAAGCCAGCTTCCTCAAGAAGTTCAGCGGCTTGGCGTAACTGTGCGCAAGCGTAGCTCAACAATTCTTACTGTTTATACGCTATTTTCAGATAATCCTGCACATAATTCCGTTTATATAGCAAACTATGGGACTATAAACATTATTGATGAGTTAAAACGTGTACCCGGCGTTGGTGATGCCTCCACATTTGGTTCACAAGATTATTCTATGAGGGTTTGGCTTGATTTAGACAAGCTTTCTAAAAATAATCTTACACCTTCAGAAGTGGCCCAAGCAATCCAAGAGCAAAATGCACAATTTGCTGTAGGGCAATTTGGACAAGAACCAATGCGGGATAGTGTAGTCTTTGCTTATTCTATTAATACCCAAGGGAGATTTATAAAGCCTGAAGAATTTGGCAATATTATTATTCGCTCCAATACTGATGGCTCAAGCCTGAGGCTTAAAGATATAGCTACTGTAGAATTAGGGGCAGAAAGTTATGTTGTGAGCACTAAATTTAATGGCAAAGATGCTGTAGCTTTTGGCGTATTTTTACAGCCCGGGGCTAATGCACTTGAGGTAGCAAGCAATGTAGAGAAAAAAATGCAAGAACTCTCTCGTAGCTTCCCAAAAGGTTTGCAATATGGCATTGGTTATAATACGACAAGATTTGTGCTTATTTCGATTAAAGAAGTGATTAAAACTTTTTGTGAAGCTATTGTGCTTGTTGTCATCATTATGTATTTCTTTTTACAAAATTTTCGTGCTACTATTATTCCAGTTATTGCTATTCCTGTATCGATAGTGGGTGCATTTGCAGGAATGTATGCGCTTGGATTCTCACTCAATCTTTTGACATTATTTGGGCTTGTGCTTGCCATTGGTATTGTTGTCGATGATGCGATTATCGTTATTGAGAATGTTGAGCGGATTTTACATAGTGAGCCAAATATTTCGGTAAAAGATGCCACGATTAAAGCAATGGGTGAGATGCAAAGCCCTGTTATTGCAATTGTGCTTGTGCTTTCATCGGTATTTATCCCAGTGGCATTTATAGGTGGTTTTGCAGGAGAGATTTATAAGCAATTTGCTGTGACGATTGTTATATCTGTAGTGATTTCTGGCTTTGTCGCGCTTACACTTACGCCTGCATTATGTGCCTCTATTTTGACAAGGAAAGAACCAAAGCCTATATATATTGTTAAGCAGTTTAATGCCTTTTTTGATTGGCTCACAGAGAAATTCACTATGAGCGTAAGCAATTTTATTCGTCGAGGACTTTTGATGCTTTTGGTATTTGGAGCATTTTTGGTTTGCACAGCTGGACTTCTCTCTAGGCTTTCAAGTGGGCTAGTCCCTGCAGAGGATAAAGGCGAGCTTATTGCGCTTATGACTCTTCCGCCTGCTAGTGCGCTTAGTCGCACACTTGTAGAGGGAAGCAAAATGATCAATATTTTTGAAAACAATCCTAATGTAAAATCTTTTTTATTGATTCAAGGTTATGATATGCTTGCTTCTGCATCTAGAACACATGCTGCCACATCATTTGTTAGCCTTAAAGATTGGGGCGAGCGTAAGGGTAGAGGACAAGATTCTTTTAGCGTAGCAGGCACGCTTACTGGTGCGCTAAATCAAGGACTTGATGCAGGTGCGTTTGTTATGAATCCACCTGCTATTATGGGATTAGGGCTTGCTGGAGGATTTGAGATTTATTTGCAAGATAGGGCTAATGGCAGTATAAAAGATCTTAATAATTATGCTGCTTTGTTGGTGGCAGAGGCAAATAAGCGTCCAGAGCTTCAAGGTGTGCGATCTTTATTGGATACAAATATTCCACAATATTTTGTAACGCTTGATCGAGAAAAGGCAAAAGCACTCAAGGTTAATGTCGATGATGTATTTACCGTATTGCAAAGCACATTTGGTAGCTATTATGTTAATGATTTTAATCTATATGGGCGCACTTATAAGGTCTATGTTCAAGCTCAAAGCCAGTTTAGAGAATCCCCAGAAGATTTTAGCCGTGCTTTTGTAAAATCAAGTGATGGTAATCTAGTGCCCATAAGTTCGCTTGTGGATTTTGAAAGAATTGTTAATACTGATATTATTGATAGGTTTAATCTTTTTCCTGCAGCAAAACTTATGGGTGATACAAAGCCCGGATATTCTAGTGGAGATGCACTTAAGGCTATAGAGGAAGTTGCAAAAGAAGTGTTGCCAGAAGGTTATACTATAGCTTATTCTGGTATGTCTTATCAAGAAAAGGCAAATAGTGGGACAGGTAAAATCGCATTTGTTTTAGGGCTTGTGTTTGTATTCTTGATTTTGGCTGCTCAATATGAACGATGGCTTATGCCATTTGCAGTTATCTCTGCTGTTCCATTTGCAGTATTTGGGGCGGCATTGGCGACTTGGATTAGAGGCTTAAACAATGATATTTATTTTCAAATCGGTTTAATTACGCTTATTGCGCTAGCAGCAAAAAATGCGATTCTAATCGTAGAATTTGCCCAACACAAGCGCGAGCAAGAAGGGCTTGGTATTTTAGATTCTGCTGTGCAAGCTGTGAGGCTTAGATTCCGCCCGATTGTTATGACATCTTTGGCTTTTGGTATTGGGGTATTGCCTCTTGCTATTAGCACAGGAGCAGGTGCGGCAAGTAGGCACGCCATAGGGACAGGCGTTATTGGCGGAATAATCGCAGCGACTTTTATAGGAACATTTTTTATTCCGCTTTTTTGGACATATTTTGCGCGCTTAAGTGAGTTTCTTAAGCAAAAGTTTGGCAAATCCAAAAGCCAATAAATTCTAGAAATACTTCATCTAGTCTTTTTAGAAGGCTTTGATGATAAAATAGCTTAGGCTAGAATCTAGAGATGATTTATAGCTTGTGGATAAAGATTCAATCTAATCATTTTAGAGTATAATGGCTTATCTTGACTAAAAGGATCAAAATGTCAAACACAAAAATAAAATCCTACCATAGCTGGAATCTAGCACCACTTTTTAAAAATCAAAAAGAACTTGATGCTTTTATAACTAAAGCCAAAAAGGATGTCACAGAATTTGAGAAAAAATATGCCACAAAATTGCAAAATCTTACAGATTCTGAATTCTTAGAAGCACTCAAGCAATACGAATTACTAACTGAACGCATTGATCGCATCGCAACTTATGCGTTTTTAACATTTGTGCAAGATACGAGCAGGGGCGCATTTTATGGCAAATATGAAATGATTGTCAATGAGATTTATAAGCATTTGTTGTTTTTCGAGCTTGAGTTTTGTGCGCTAGATTCTATAAAGCAAAAATCCTTCATTAAAGGCGCGAAAAATTATAGCTTTTATCTACAGAATCTAGTTGTTTCAAAGCCACATCAACTTGAGCTTAATGTCGAAAAAGCTTTAATGGCGACTTCTGCTGTGGGAGTTAGTGCATTTAACAGGCTTTTTGATGAGCATTTAGCGAGTCTTAAAATTGGTAAAAACAAAGAAAGCGAAGAACAGATTCTAGCAAAGCTTTATAGCCAAAATAGAAAAATCCGCAAAAGCGCACAAAAGGAATTTAGCACTTCTTTGCAAGATTCTAGCGCATTGCTTGGATATATTTTAAATATGGTGCGAAAGGATTTAAGCATACAAACAAATCTTCGCAATTATCCAAATAAAGAGACTTTTCGCCACATCTCAAATCAAACAACCCAAAAAAGTGTAGATAAAATGCTTGAGATTGTGAATAAAAACTTCTCAATTGTGCATCAATATTATGCGCTAAAAAGCAAGATTCTAGGCTTTAAGCTTAAAGATTATGATCGCTATGCGCCAATTTTTGAGAGCAAAACTTCGATGGACTACACAGATGCGCTAAATCTCGTGATTGAAACTTATAGTGCGTTTTCTAAGACATTTGGCGATATCACTAAAAAGGCGATTAAAGAAGGTTGGGTAAGCTCGCACCCTACACCAAATAAGCGAGGTGGTGCCTTTAGCCATAGCGCTGTGCCAAGCGTGCATCCTTATGTGCTTTTAAACTGGACTGGGAATCGGCGCGATGCTTTTACGATTGCGCACGAATTTGGACATATGATCCACCAAGAATTAAGCAAAAAAGTAGGCTGCCTTAATCAAAACACGCCTTTAACAACCGCTGAGACAGCTTCTGTGTTTGGCGAGATGCTGCTTTTTGATCATTTGAAAAATAAGCTTGATAAAAAAGAGCTTTTAGGCATTTATGCTGGAAAACTAGAAGATGTTTTCTCAACACTTTTTAGGCAGGTTGTGATGACAAATTTTGAGCGCACAATCCATTTTAGCGAGGATGAGCTAAAAATAGAGGATTTTGATAGAATCTGGCTTGAAGAGAATAAAAAGATGTTTGGCAATAGCTTAAAGCTTACCAAAAATTATGCACGCTGGTGGAGTTATATTCCGCATTTTATCCATTCACCATTTTATTGCTATGCGTATAGTTATGGACAGCTTTTGGTGTTGGCACTTTTTGGACTTTATAAAAGTGGAGAATGCAAGGATTTTATAAAACTTTATACAGATTTCTTAAGTGCTGGGGGGAGCAAATCACCTAAGGATTTAATCAAAACTTTTGGCTTTGATATCGAAAATGATGGATTCTGGAAAATTGGGATTACTGAGGTTAAAAAAATGCTTAAAGAATTTAAGGCGCTAATAAAATCAAGCTAGAATCTAAACAGCATTCATAATGGATTATAAAATTTTATTTAATCTGGAATCTGCTATGATAGAACCTAGTTAAAATTAAAGGAGAAGCAAATGAAAATATCTCCAAGTAAGCTTGATGAGATTTACAATGTGTGCTGTGTCGATATTTTACGCTTATTAAAGGAAAATAATCATCATTTTTCAATTTGGTGTGATATGAGAAAAGTGCGATTTAATCCACCTTTATCACAGGAGATAATGGAGAAATTTGAGGATTTTGGGCTATTTGTGCTAGCAGGTTATACATTTGAAAGTTTAGAGATTTCAAGTAGTAAGGTTTTCTTTGAGGCTGGATTTGGTACGGATAATGAAGGGAGTTTGGTTGAGATTTTAGTTAGCGGGATTTATCAAATTATTTCTAAAGACATCCATAACAGCGATATTCCACTATTCACGCGTATAGATTCTGCATTGATTTTTGATATTAGTGCATTTAATCAAGAAATCAATCTCAATAAAGAAGAGCAAACCTCAATAGATGTGATATTATCAAATGCAAATAACTTAAAAGCCCTGCATCATCTTAAGTCTTCATCAAAAAACAATATTGAATAAAATGATTTTTTAGTGAAATATTTATATGCTTTGTTTTAAATCCTTAAAATATAATCTAAGCTTTTAGGTTTTGAATTATGCTATTTTTAAATTCATTTGTTACCTTCTTTTGCATTCTGAAGCTCTAGCTTTGTTTTGTTCTTTTATATAATTCTATTTTCTTCTAACTTTTTCAAGAAGGTTTTATTTGGCAAACCTAATTGAAATCTAGAATCTTGTTGTTAAGCTTGTGCTTGTAAGTGGAGAAAAATTCAAAGTCAGCTTAATATAGTAATCTTGTTGTATGTAGTATGGATTGCTGGAGTCGCTAGTGAGAATAGGTCTGCGCTGATTGACGAATCTCAAGCCTATGCCAAAACATCGTATATTTTTATAAATCCCTATATCCCAATCCAATAACACATTTTTGTCTATGTCATACCCAGCTGTGGCAGAAAGCGCAAAAATCCTAAAATCATAGGCAATGTGTCCGCGCATATAATTTGAGCTTGTTTGCGTTGTGAGAGTGTTTGAGAGATAGTCATAGCCTTGAGCATTTTTGTAATAATAAGAAAGATATGAGCTAATTGATTGTTTCGAGAAGTTTAGGGCGGTAGCAAGTTCGGTTACTTCTTGGTAATAGAATGAGTAGAATAAGCTTGTAGAAAGCGTTAGCCCATCTATTATAGAAAAAGTAACTTTGCTTTCAAGTGGGCGCATAGCGATGGCTTTGGCGTCTTTCTGGCTAGCGTAATAGTCATCAAAATTTAATCTCTGAAAAATGCGCCAGTTAAGAATCTCTTTTCCTTTATTTGTCAAAAAGTATTGTGTGAGCTTTAAATCTAGCGTTTGATCTGTAATCGCGTATGCGCTAATTCCAGAAGGATCCCAAATATAGCTATACGACGAAACATTGTTTGCAATAGTTTGTGCAGCCAATGTGCCAACATTTCTATTTAATAAGCCATTTGAATAGGATATATAGGGTCCGCTAAAAAGTGCTTCAAATTGTATGGTATGGAAGAATTTGTTGTATTTTTTGGAGAGGTCGCTATTTAGCGAAAGGCTGTAGTTCGCTGAGAGGATATTGCCATTACTTGTGGAACTATAGCTTCCGTTAGATTCTAGCACTGATGGGATGTAAGTATCGCTGTTTTGTGCTTGTGTGATAAATAGATTCTCACCATAAAATTCAGAGAATATTCCAAGAGAGAAGTATTTCTTGAGAAGCGAGATTTGCAAGCCCACAGGCACCCTAACGCCATTTTCGATATAGCCATAGCCTCGATTACGCATAGTGTTTTTAAACTGGTAATCCACAGAATATAAAAGCCATTTAAAAAACAAAGAATCGATGTATTTGTGGTATTGCAGATTTGGTAAGGATTGCATAGTGGAGTCATTATCAAGGTCTGCAAAATTCAAAAAATACCTCATATTAAAGCCAAAATAATGCTTTTCTGTTTGTGTATAGATATTAAATTTCGAAGTATAAGTGGCATCATAAATTGTGCGGTTTGGATATTTTAACCGCATATAATCTAAGTCATTCATATATAAAAAATTAAGATATACGCCATTATCAAGATCACTTTTAAGATTGAAGTATTTTTGCAAGGTTTGCTTACTAGAATGATAAAGTCTCCCACCAAAAATGTGCTGATTCCTTAGACTATAAAGCGCTGTATAATCATCAGAGCTGTAAAGATACCCAAGCTCAAGATAGGTTTTATCGTTATTATAATCCACCATTCTAAATTCTACCATACCGCCCCCACCACGATCTGTGCGCACTTGCGGGGTTAGGGTGATATCCCAGAAATTCTTAGGAGCGATAAAATAGGGCTGTGCATAGATAAGTCCTTCGGTGCTGGAGGTAATAAAATCCGGCATAAGCAAACCACTTTGGCGGGACATATTAGTGCTTGCACGGAAATATGGGAAATAAAAAATTGGAACATCACCTATGTAGATTCTAGGATTCCAGAGAGTCATCACTTTATTTTCATTGGCATAAGAACCAGATGATGCCTCCATACGCCAGATTGGATTTTGAATCGCACATCCAGATATGATGGCTTTTTTAAAGAAATATTTATTTGTTTGGCTTAAGGCTTGTTTGGCACTCACCCACATTCCTGTTTGTGCGTCTTGCAGGTATAAGGGCTCAATCATACCATATTTATCATCAAGCCTAAAATTTACACTTTTAGTCCGCACAAGCAGATTCCCTTCGCGGTAGATTCTGACATCACCCTTTGCTTGCACTTGCTTTGTTTCTGTGTCATAATCGATTTGATCGGCTAACGCATATAAATCAGGGCTTGCCAAGATAGCATTGCCAATAGCGTGGATGATATTATCTTTGGCATTGACATTATCAGCAAGAAGCTCGAAGATTTTTTGATTGTCTTTGTTGTATTGTGAGACTCCATTTGTCGCAGCGCATAGAAAACTTATACATATCGCATAAATAAACCCCAATAATCCTAGTTTTTTCACATATAACCTATTTTTTTTGACAAATTACAATCGTGCCACAGATTCTATCATAAAGCGTGCGCCTAAAAGTATCGCCAAGCGCAAAGATAAATGGAATATAATAAAGTGGCTGTGAAAAAAGCCTAAAACTTGCGCGCAACAAACTTTTGCCAAAGCTTGGAGAATCTAGCAAATCAATGCTTACAACTTGGATTTTAAACATCATCTTTCCTAAAGTCGCACCATATTTTGCTACAAAAAGCGTCTGATAAGCAATCTCAATTATAATCATTGGCAGCACAATAGAACTCATTGCTTGTATCATATATTCCACATCATTAGCGTGATTAAAAATATCACTGTTGCTTGAGAAAAGTATCGTTAAAATCAAAACACTAACAATAAAATTATCAACTATAAATGCTAAAAATCGCTTATCAAGAGGGGCAATACTAATATCTTCTCGCTCAAGGATTTCTTGTATTTTTTCATCATTCATTGTAATACCTTAAATGCTTTATTTGCGATATCATCGCGATAGATTCTGCCTTGAAAGTGAATGTGATCTGTGATTTTATAAGCATTATCGCGTGCCTGCTTAAGTGTGTCTGCCTTGCCGATTGCTAATGCTACGCGCCCGCCACTTGCTAACATTTCTTGATTCTCACCTTCACTAACCCCTGCAAAGCACACTTCGCCAAGCTCACTTGGAAAATCCGTAATTGTGATAGGATAAGCTTTAGAGCTTCCATAGGGATAATTATGGCTTGCTAGCACCACGCCTACGCAATGTTTGTTAGAGAATCTAATATCAAGCTTGTCAATACTTTTAGATTCTACAGCCTCACAAATCTCAAGTAAAGGCGTCTCAAGTAAAGGCATTAGCACTTCACATTCTGGATCACCAAAGCGCACATTAAATTCTAGCAAAATTGGCTCTAGCTCGCCATTTTCTTGCTTTACAACCATAATCCCTGCAAAGAGAACGCCACTAAATGGCGAGTTTTCTTGGCTCATTCCTTTTAGAGTTGGCACAAATATTTTATCTGCGATTTTTTGTGTTAGATTCTCATCACAAAGTGGCGTTGGTGCATAAGCACCCATTCCACCGGTATTTGGTCCTTTATCATTGCTTAAAAGTCGCTTATGATCTTGACAAGCGGGAAGCAATTTAAAATGCTCTCCATCACAGATTCCAAACACTGATAATTCATAACCATCTAAAAACTCTTCGATAATAACGCATTTTCCAGAATCTCCAAAGCTTTTTCCGCTTAACATATCACAAATTGTCTGCTTTGCTTCATCATAGCTTTGTGCGATTATTACGCCTTTACCTGCACAAAGTCCGCTTGCTTTAATTACCACAGGCAAAGGAAGTTTAAGCGCAAAGGCGATTGCTTCATCTTGGCTTGTTGTCTGGATGTAGCGCGCTGTTGGGATGTTATATCTTGCTAGAAAGTCCTTCATAAAGGCTTTTGAACCTTCTAATTTTGCAGCACTTTTACTTGGACCAAAGACTTTAATTCCATCTTCTCTTAAAACATCGCTCAATCCTTCAACCAAAGGCACTTCAGGACCGATAATCACCCAATCAATCTTAGATTCTATACAGAAGCGTAAAATATCTTGATTGTTCGTAATTGAAAGATTGACTCCAAGCATTTTTGTCCCTGCATTTCCGGGCGCAAAAAATAACTCTAGATTCTCACTTTTACGCAAATGCGCTCCTATGGCGTATTCCCTACCACCATTACCAACAATCAAAACCTTTTTATTCATTGCTAAATCCAAGTATCAAATTACCCAAATAACCGCTACTTAAAATAGTAGCCCAACAAGCTACAAACAAGGTTAAGAGGATTCTCTTAGGTGGCAGATCCTAACTTTATAAAAGCTCAAGCAGAAATACCAAACACACAAAAACCACTACTCAACCTAAACAAATTTCATTCTAACGGACTCACTTTTAAAGAAACACGAATTATTCAGGCGCGTAAATTATAGAATTAAAGAGTTTAAAATTGGGTTAGATTCTAGTAATCCTAAAAAGAGTTTGCTATAATTTGGATTTTAGATTCTCACATTAAGGAATAATTTGAAAACCGCACTTATCACAGGAATTACCGGGCAAGATGGCGCGTATTTAGCTGAGTTTTTGCTTAAAAAGGGCTATGAAGTGCATGGCATTAAGCGCAGAAGTTCGCTTTTTAACACCGACAGAATCGATCATCTCTATCAAGATCCACACACGGCTAATCGTAATTTTTTCTTGCATTATGGGGATTTGACAGATTCTATGAATCTCACGCGCATTATTCAAGAGACTAAACCAGATGAGATTTATAACCTTGCGGCGATGAGTCACGTAGCAGTGAGCTTTGAGACGCCAGAATACACTGCAAATGCCGATGGAATAGGAACTCTTAGAATATTAGAGGCTGTAAGATTGCTTGATTTAGCAGATAAAAGCAGAATCTATCAAGCCTCCACAAGCGAGCTTTATGGGCTCGTCCAAGAAATCCCACAAAATGAAAAAACTCCATTTTATCCGCGCTCACCCTATGCGTGCGCAAAGCTCTATGCTTACTGGATTACTATAAATTATCGTGAGGCGTATAATATTTTTGCTAGCAATGGAATCTTGTTTAATCACGAAAGCCCGATTCGTGGCGAGACATTTGTGACGCGTAAAATCACGCGCGCAGTGGCAAAAATCGCTCTTGGCTTGCAAGATAAGCTTTATCTTGGGAATCTAAGTGCAAAGCGCGACTGGGGGCATGCTAAAGATTATGTGCGGATGATGTGGATGATTTTACAGCATAATAAGGCTGATGATTGGGTGATTGCCACAGGTGTGACGACTGAGGTGCGCGAGTTTGTGAAAATGGCGTTTTTAGAGCTTGGCATTGAAGTTGAGTTTAGAGGTGAGGGCGTGGATGAAAAAGGCTATGTGAAAAAATGTAATGGTGAGTTCGTGCTAGAATCTGGCAAGGAAGTCGTGAGCGTAGATTCTAGGTATTTTCGTCCCACTGAAGTAGATTTGCTTATAGGCGATGCAAGCAAGGCAAAAAACGAGCTTGGCTGGATTCCAGAATATGATTTAAAGGCACTCATAAAAGATATGGTGCAAAGTGATTTAAAACTTATGCAAAAAGATAAATACCTAAAAGATGGCGGATATAGCGTGTTTAGTTATTTTGAGTGAAATTCACATAAAAAGCGCACAAAACCTAGGTGGGCTTGTCTCAAACGAATATAAACATCTCAAACATCTTTATGAGGAGCAAAAATGAAAAACAAAACACCAAAAAATCACCACG
>CBCPND010000037.1:0-24732 GCA_965120395.1 uncultured Helicobacter sp. | reverse complement strand
ATGCGCGACTGCAAATCCCTTAGCCGTGATTCTTTTGCCCTCTTTGACTTCAGCTAGATTAGATTCTAAAAGCATAATGCCTCCTTTAAGATAAATACAGCATTATTATAAGATATTAGAGTTACTCTAAGTCAAATAGATTTTAAATTTTGTGTAAAAAAATAAAATCTAGATCTTAAAAAATGATTGGCTATGATTTGCCTAATGAAAACCCCGCAATGATATAATAGAATCTAAAAAGGCTAACACAAGTATTTGTAAGGTTTATCAAGGTTGTAAGATATGAAAATTTATGTCGGCGGTGCACATACAGATGTCGGGAAAAGCCACTTTAGCGCACTATTTTGTTATACTTTTGGATATAGCTATTTTAAGCTTATTCAAGCAGGAAGCCCAAAGGATTCTGATTTTATCCGCAATGTGAGTGCTGATATAAATATTTATAAGGCAGGATTTACGCTTAAAACACCAGCTTCACCGCATATTGGCAAGATTCTTGAAGGGCGGGATTATAGCGCGCTTGAACTTGCCCTGCCTGATAGTCAAGATCTCATCATTGAGCTAGCTGGCGGGATTCTTACACCTCTTGATGAGAAGCATACGATGCTTGATTATATCTGCACGCGCAGGCATCCGCTTATTTTGGTTGGGAAATATTATGTGGGCTGTATCAATCACATTTTATTAAGTATAGAAGCTTTAAAGGCGCGTAGAATAGAGGTTTTAGCCATTGTGATGATGGAAGAGAGACAAGATTCTCATACTGCGCTGACAGATAGCTTTTTAGCTTCTCGCATTGATGTGCCACTGCTGCATTATGGATTCTATGATAAGCAAAATCTAGAATCTAGCGCAAATCGCTTAAAGCAAGAATTCTCTTTTTTAAATATCACACATTGAGGGCTTTTAAAGCGTTTGTAAAATCTCTTTGAGATTCTCAACCACAAAATCTATCTGCTCATTTGTAATAACATAAGGTGGCATAAAATAAATCGTATTCCCCAAAGGTCGCAAAAGCAAGCCTCTTTTTAAGCCTTCTTGATGGACATATAAACCTGCGCGATTTTTATTAGATTCTATGTCAAACGCAAAAACCATCCCACAAAAGCGCACATTTTTGACAATTGGATTTTGTGCTAGATTCTGCCATAAATTAGCAATGTAAGTGCTTTTTTGCCTATTAGATTCTAAAATATTTTCACTCTCAAAAATATCTAACACAGCATTTGCCGCACTGCACGCAAGCGCATTTCCCGTATAGCTGTGAGAGTGTAAAAAGGCTTTATTGCTCTCATAGGTATCATAAAAAGCATTATAGATTTTATCACTTGTAACCACAACAGAAAGTGGCAGATAACCGCCTGTAATGCCCTTTGAAAGACAGAGAAAATCAGGGACTACACCGCATTGCTCAAACGCAAACATACTTCCTGTGCGCCCAAATCCCGTAGCAATCTCATCAAAAATAATATGGATTTTATATCGCGCACATAATGCACAAGCTTGTTTTATAAATTCTGGTGCATACATATTCATATTGCCCGCACACTGGATTAGTGGCTCAAGCACAAACGCACAGATTTGATCGCCTTTTTCTTGTAGAATCTTTTCTAACGCTAGAATCTGCGCGCTAAAATCTTGCTTAAAGCTTGGCACAGGCGTTGTTAAAGATTGCAGTAAAAGTGGCTCATAAGTGCGCTTATAGAGTGCTACATCACCGACACTTAGCGCGCCAATTGTTTCGCCGTGATAAGAATTGCTTAGCGATAAGAACATATTGCGTGAAGGCTTTTGGCTTGTGTTTAGATGATAATGAAAGCTCATTTTGAGTGCTACTTCAATGGCTGATGAGCCATTATCTGCATAGAAGCATTTATTAAGTGGATTTGGTAAAAGTGCGCAAAGTCGCTTAGATAGATTGATTATCGGTTCGTGCGTAAATCCTGCCAAAAGAATGTGCTCTAGAGAATCCAACTGGGATTTTATCGCATCATTGATGTAAGAATTGCAATGCCCAAAAAGATTTACCCACCAGCTACCAACGCAATCAATATAAGAATTTCCTTCAAAGTCATAAACATACACGCCTTTTGCACGCTTTATTGGGATTAAGGGTAAGAATTCGTGATCTTTCATCTGCGTGCAAGGATGCCAGATGTGCTTTAAATCAAGCTTGATTAAATCTTGGTTTGCTTTCATAATTTTCCTTCAAAGCGTTTTTATGATAGGAATTATATAATAACCCAAATTTTTCTAAAGGGCAGAATCTTTGCGCGAAATATTAGAATCTTTAAAGCAAGAAAATAATTTTAGAGTTATCCCAAGCTTAGCTCACAATGACATTTATGTGCGCAAAAACAACAAAGATTTGCTAAATCTAGCAAGCAATGATTATCTAGGATTAAGCCTAGATCCTAGCTTGAAAGAGCAATTTTTAGATGAGTTTTTAAGCAAGCACAAAAATACAAGTCTTTTTTCAAGCTCATCTTCTAGAATCTTGAGTGGAAATTTTGAAGTTTATGAGGAGTTTGAGGAGTTTTTATCTCAAATCTTTGCACCTAAAAAGGCTTTGCTTTTTAATAGCGGTTATCATCTTAATGTTTCTTGTATTCAGGCTTTAGGGAGATTGCCAAATGTAATGTTTGTGCTTGATTGGTTTATCCACGCAAGCGTAATTGATGGCGTGCGCTTAAGTGGAGCAAAATTTAAACGTTTTAAACATAATGATTTAGCAGATTTAGAGAATCTACTTGCGACATATGCTTCAAAATTTGAGAATCTCATCATTGTTAGTGAGGGGCTTTTTAGTATGGATGGGGATTGTGTGCATTTAGGGCAAATCATTGCTTTAAAGAAAAAATATAAAAATATCTTAATTTATCTTGATGAAGCACATAGCATCGGAGCAATTGGAAATGGATTTGGCATAGCTAAAACTTTAGGGCTAGAAAATGAGATTGATTTTTTGGTTTTAACTTTTGGCAAGGCGATTTCTTCAGTTGGCGCTTGTATGCTTTGTATGAGCGATTTTAGGGAATTTTTTATAAACTTTGCGCGCGCTCTTATTTACTCAACCGCACTTCCGCCTATAAATGTGGCTTTTAGCTATTTTGTTTTTACACGTCTAGAATCTTTTAACAAGAAGCGTGAGAATCTTAAAAATCTTTCAATTCATTTTAGAGAGAATCTAGCAAATCTTGGTTTTGAGATTTTGGGCAAGCATTACATCATTTCAATCATTTGTGGTGAGAATGAAGCCACACTTGCTTTGGCTAGGAAGCTTGAAGAGCAAGGAGTATTTGCGCCTGCAATTCGCTATCCTACGGTTCCTAAAAATACGGCAAGAATTCGCTTTTCTCTGCATAGTGCGCTTGGATTAGAGAATCTAGATTTTATCCTTGGTGCGCTAAAATGAAAGCAGAGTTTTTGCATAAAAATACAGAATCTCAAGATTTGATTGTCTTTTTTAGCGGATTTGCTAGTGAGCCTAGCCATTTTAGGCATTTAGATTCTGCTAAAAATGTATTGATGATTTATAATTATTACGATTTTGGCTTGGATTTTAGCTTGCAAGATGAGCTCTCAAAATACGATAATTGCACTCTTTTAGCGTGGTCAATGGGCGTTTGCGTGGCTTCAAGCATTTGTAAGAATCTAAAATTTAGCAAGAAAATCGCTATAAATGGCACAAATTATGGCATTCACAAGATTTATGGCATTCCAAGTGCGCTTTTTAAGGTAACGATTAGGAATCTAAACATTGATGATTTTAAAAACGCGCTTTTTGAGACAGAATCCAGCCACACATTCCGCCAGCTACAAGAACTTAAAGATGAGCTAGAATCTTTATATAGATTCTGCATAGAATCTAGCGCGGATTCTACAAACTCGGATTCTAGCCAAATCTTAGAATCTAATTTGACTCCAGAATCTAGTGCAAATCTCACTTGGGATTGTGCGCTTGTCTCACTAAAAGATAGAATCTTTCCTGCACGCGCTTGTGAGGCATTTTTCTCACTAGATTCTACACGCATTATTTTAAGCAAGCAACCACATTTTGTGTTTAATGGCTTTTGCTCTTGGGAAGAGTTATGTTTGATTTAAAAAGCTTCCTAAAAGCTAAAAATAGCTACTTTGCCAATGCACCAATCCAAGAGAGAATGCGCTTAAAGTTAATACAAATTTTAAGTGATTATGGGCGAAACAAGTTTGATGATGTGCTTGAGTTTGGCGCTGGACAGGGAGAATTTACAAAGTTTTTAGTTAAAAAGATTCACTTCAAGCGCTACATTGCAAATGACATCAACGATTATGGAGTAGATTTTACGCGTATTCATAGCGCAATTAAGCAAGTGCATTTTGATATGTGTGAGATTAAAAAAAGCTTGCTTTGGGATAAGGGATTTGATTTGATTGCTTCAAATGCCTGCTTGCAGTGGCTACCATTTTCACACACGATAGAGAATCTAGCATCTTTACTAAAGCCAGATGGAATAATTTTGCTAAGCACTTTTGGAGAGCAAAACTATAAAGAGATTAAAGAGCTTATAGACATTGGCTTGCCATATCTTAAAATACAAAATCTAAAAGATGAATTAAAGAGATATTTTAAGATTTTAGAGTTAAAGGATGAAGTTTTGGAGATGAGGTTTGAAGGTGCGCTAGATGTGTTTAGGCATATTAAAAATAGCGGTGCAAATGCTTTTAAGCATAGAATCTACCTCTCTAAAAAGCTTTTAGAGAGGTATGAGCAGAGATTTGAGAATCGCTTGAGTTATCACCCAATTTATATTCTAATGATGAAAAAGAATTAAAGCTTGCTTGCGTTATTTTTAAGGTATTCTTTTACACCATCAGCTGTAGGTTTCATACCTTGCTGTCCTTTTTGCCAGCCAGCCGGGCATACCTCGCCGTGTTCTTCTACAAATAGTAGTGCATCAGCCATTCTTAACATTTCATCCATATTGCGCCCAAGTGGGAGGTCATTAATAACTGCGTGACGAATAATTTGGTTTTTATCAATCAAAAAGCTTCCGCGCAATGCCACTGCACCATTTACAAGCACATCATAATCACGTGAGATTTGCTTAGTGATATCAGACACCATAGGAAAGCTTACATTTCCGATTCCACCTTGATCAACTGGTGTATTTTTCCACGCGAAATGCACAACATCAGAATCTATAGAAACGCCAATTACATTAAAACCTTTTTCAGCAAAATCCTTAACTCTATGATCCATCGCTAAAATCTCGCTAGGGCAGACAAATGTAAAATCTTTAGGCCAGAAAAATACAACTGCGCCATTTTTGCCTAAATTCTTTGATAGCTCAAAGTCCTCAACAATCTGATTATTAGCCAATACTGCTGGAGCCTTGAAATCTGGGGCTTTTCTCGTTACTAACATAATTTCTCCTTTATTTTTGATTAAAGTATTTGATAACAAACAATAATTATTATCGTTTAGGATTGTATCGGTTTATAGTTAATTAATTCATTTAGATTCTAAAAAATTGATTTTATTCCCTTGCAACCACACAAAAGCATAAACTCTATAAAAATTTGCTAATATTTAGCTTTATATTTGCCAAGGATTAATTATGAAAAATTTATTTGTCATTGATGTTGCGTATTGTGCGGATATTGAGGTTATAGAATCTATCCGTCCTAAGCATCGTGAATTTTTAAGGCTCGGCTATGAGGCTGGATTCTTGCTTGCCTCTGGTCCAAAAGCTTCTAAAAAGGGCGGCATTATTATAGGCTGGTTTGAGAATCTACAAGCCGCACAAGACTTCACCCTCAAAGATCCTTTTTATAAGCATAATATCGCTAAATACGAAATTATTGAGTTTTCTCCCGTTTTGCATAATGAATGTATTGATGCGTTTTTGAGGAGTGAAAATGAATGAGATTGTCAAATTTATCGTAGATATTGTCGGGAGCTTGGGCTATTTTGGCATTTTTATTATGATGTTTTTAGAATCTAGTTTCTTTCCCTTTCCTTCAGAAGTTGTGATGATTCCAGCAGGTTATTTAGCCTATAAGGGCGAGATGAATATTTATATAGCACTTTTTTGCGGTGCTTTAGGCAGTTTGTCGGGTGCACTTTTTAATTATGTGCTAGCATTTTATTTCGGACGGGCATTTTTAATAAAATTTGGCAAATACTTCTTTTTCAGCGAAAAAACAATGCAAAAAATGGAGGGGTATTTTGTAAGGCACGGCGAGATAAGCACATTTTTAGGACGCCTAATTCCAGCCGTGCGTCAATATATCTCTTTGCCTGCAGGATTGGCTAGAATGAATTTAGTTAGATTCTCGATTTATACGACACTTGGTGCGCTAATTTGGATTAGTATTTTAGCTGTTTTTGGTTATTATCTTGGGGAGTTTTTTGGCGGGGATTTATCGGTTGAAAATATCCTTGAGAAGTTAAAGCTAGATTCTATGGTAAGAGATAATGTTCATTATATCGTGCTTGGCACTCTTTTGTTTGTGGCTATTGTGGGCATACTTTATACGCTTATTTATAAGAAAAAACACCATAAAATCTAAATATGAAGCTAGTAATCGCGCTTGATATGCCAAGCCTAAAAGAGAATTTAGCACTTTTAGACAAAATTAAAGACTTAGAAAATAATCTAGCAAATATTTGGGTGAAAGTGGGCTTAAGAAGCTTTATACGCGATGGCAATGGGATTTTTGATTCTATTAGACAAATTGCGCCTTTTAAGGTGTTTTTGGACTTAAAGCTTTATGACATTCCAAACACAATGGCAGATTCTGCTTATGAGTGTGCAAAACTTGAAGTTGATATGATTACAATCCACACAAGTGCTGGAGAGAGAGCGATGAGAGCTGTAATGCAAAGGCTAGAATCTCTGCCAAAGCGACCTTTGGTAATGGGCGTTAGCGCGCTAACAAGCTTCGATGAAGCAGAATTTAGTGTGATTTATCACACTTCTATCATTCAAGGCGTGCAAAATCTTGCCCATATCGCAAAGCTAAGTGGCATTGATGGAATGGTGTGTTCTGTGCAAGAAAGTGCAATGATCAAGAATCTAAATAGCGCAACTTTCCTAACTCTAACACCAGGAATCCGTCCATTTGGCAAGATAAATGATAAAACCGATGATCAAAAGCGCATTGCAACAATTCAAGATGCCAAAAATGCACAATCTGATTTTATCGTCATTGGACGTCCTATTTATAAATCCAAAAATCCAAAAGATACCATTAGCTTAATTTTAAAGGAGATAGAATGCACCAAATAAGCACGATTGCTGAGTTTTTAGAGTGGAGAGAAAGTCTGGATTCTGCTAAAGTTGGATTTGTGCCAACAATGGGCGCACTTCACAAAGGACATCAGTCCCTTATTACTAAAAGTGTCAGCGAGAATGCCCACACAATCGTTTCAATCTTTGTCAATCCTACACAATTTGGCGCAAATGAGGATTTATCTACTTATCCTAGAACTTTAAGTGCGGATTTAGAGCTTTGTAAGAGAAGCGACGTAAGCGTTGTTTTCACACCAAGCATAAAAGAAATATATCCTTATGATGAGGCTATAAAGATCCTTGCTCCAAATTCTATGTCGTATGTTTTAGAAGGAGCTTCACGCCCGGGGCATTTTGATGGGGTGCTACAAATTGTGCTAAAGCTTTTTAATCTTGTGCGTCCAAATAAAGCATATTTTGGGAAAAAGGACGCTCAACAGCTTTTGCTTATCAAGCAAATGGTTAGGGATTTGTTTTTGCCTATTGAGGTGTGCGCTTGTGATATTGTGCGCGATGATGATGGGCTGGCATTAAGCTCAAGGAATATTTATCTTACATCTAGCCAGCGACAATTAGCCCTTGCTATCCCGAAATCTTTGTTTGCTATAAAACACGCTTTTGATGATAGCGAGATGAGTTTCGATAAACTCGCACAAATCGCACTAGAGATTCTAAAAGATATAGAAGTAGAATATTTATGCGCTTGTGATTACAATTTAAAGCGTATAGATACGATTATACAAAATCAGAGCTTAATCCTTCTTACCGCAAAAATTGGTAAAACGAGATTGCTTGATAATCTATGGCTGTAAGGGGTAGTAATGTGTGTATAGGCAATAAAAATTGTAAAAATTTTATAGTAGTAGTTTTGCTTTTAGCGCATTTTATCTATGCGTATGAAAGTATTGATGAGGCATTGAAAAACGGACAAAGCAAAGGTGATGTGATTTTATATGGCAATTATATGGGGCTTAATAAAGGCACTGCCACAGCCGTTGGGAATCCAACTCTTGGCTTAGCTTCGTATGCGTATATGAAGAATTTAGGCTATTTTATAGGTAATATAGGCTTGAGTTACACTTCAGGATTTTATAAAAATTTTAGAGCAGCTATAGGATTCCGTGCTATGACATCATTTTATGATGCACATAAGGGATTCTTGCCTTCTACTGGAGGGAAGGGTGATACAAAGATAGATTTTTTCAACCAAAATCAAGCCGCCATAGCAGAATCTTTTATTGAATATTTTGATGGGGATACAAGCATTAAAGGTGGGCGCATTGCCATTACAAACGATTGGATTAATACCCTTACAGATGGACTTTGGGTTCGCAATCGCTCAATTAAGAATCTAATGCTTGAGGCGTTTTGGGTGTATGATTTTGGACGCATTGATTATTATCAAATGACTCAATTTTATGCACCTGTAATTGCAGGAATCTATAACCTTGGAGCGAAATATTACCTCTTAAATGATGCACTTACAATCAAAGCTTATACATACTTTGCCCCACCTATTTTTACAGCTATTGGCGCGCGTGCTGATGGAGTGCTTGATTTTGAAAAATTCAATCTTAAAGGGTATGTCGGCTATGCATATAGTATTGAACATCATAATTCTACAAGTAGTGTTGGTCTAATCAATACAGGGCACGATGGCAATGTCTTATACGCACAAGTTTCTTTTGGTGTGGCAAATGTTTTTGATATTGCCGGTGGTTATATCCACACAGGGAAAGATTCTGGCTGGGGGAGCTTAGCTTTAATGGGGGATAATATAGATCCATTTTTTATCTGGGGTGGCAAGGCATTAAAAACCCAGCCAAATGCAAATCTTGTTTATGGGCTTGCTAAGGTGAAATTAGAACGATTTAATTTCCTTGTGGTTTATGGTTCAACTTCTTATGATGCAAATCGCATAACTGCTAGGCAAAATGAGCTTAATGTCGCTTTAGAGATAGGTTTTAGCCATAATGTCATAGGTGTGATAAATGTGCTTAATACCCATCTAGATTCTAGTGGCATTCCTACTCTTACGCAGATTAATGGTGGTATTCGCTTGGCATTTTGATGCGCTCTTAATAAATCCATATTAGCTTCTTATGTCTCATAGCTTTGCATTTACTAAAGTGGTAATCAATCTTATTTATTTATGCTAGAATGCGCAGAAAATTTTAGGATATCAATCAAATGCAAGAAATCACAATCGCACTTGTTGGGCAGCCAAATGTCGGGAAAAGCTCGCTTATAAATACCATAAGTGGCGCACATCTTAAAGTTGGCAATTTTAGTGGTGTTACTGTGCAGAAATCCCAAGCCTCATTAGTGTATAAAAATACTAAAATTACAATCATTGATTTGCCCGGTACTTATTCTCTTAATGATTATTCTCCAGAAGAGCGCATTACAAAGGAGTTTTTAGAATCCAGACAATATGATATCATCTTAAATGTCCTAGATTCTACAAATCTAGGGCGCAATCTCGCTCTTTCTGCCCAGATCCTCGACTTTGGAGTCAAAACAATCCTTACACTTAATATGATAGATGAAGCCAAAAAAGAAAATATCCAAATTGATATCGAACTTTTGCAAAGCATTTTAGGCGTGCCTTGTATTCCCATTTCAGCGTATAAAGCCTTTAATATACAAGCGCTTTTAGATACGGTCATTGCTACGCATAATAAACCCTTTTGTGCCCCAAAACGCATTCATTCAAATCTTTTAGAATCTAAAATCGATGAGATAGAGCAGTTTTTAATGAATCATTCTTTCCCTGAGCTTATCGCCTATCCTTCGCAAGATTCTGCCCTTTCGATGCATCAAATCGCTATTTTGCTACTCAAGCGCGATAAAAATTTGTATGCATATTTGCACGATAAGCCTTGCTATTCTCAAGTCACAAAAATTATAGATAGCACTTTAGAATTTCTTATTCAGACAAGCGGCGAGCCAAATATTAACGCCCTTTTTATTAGTGATGCGGTAGCATTTGGTCTAGGAGCGGCAAAAGAAGTAGTCATCTACCCTAAAGATATTTTAAAGCAAACGCAGAAAATAGATTCTGTGCTTTTGAGCCGTTATTTTGGCATTCCTATATTTTTGCTATTGATGTTTGGACTTTTTGAGCTGACTTTTGTTGTTGGGGGGTTTTTTCAAGATTATATAGAAACAGGATTTGGGCTTTTTGAGGAGTATTTGCGTCAAAATATCACCTCTGAAGAGATTGCTTCTTTAGTATGTGATGGGATTATTGGCGGTGTTGGGACATTACTTGCGTTTTTGCCCTTGATTATTGTGCTGTATTTTGGTATAGCTATGCTTGAGGGCACTGGATATATGGCACGTGTGGCGTTTTTGCTTGATGGACTTTTTCATAAGTTTGGCTTACATGGCAAAAGTTTCATTCCACTTGTGGCTGGGTTTGGCTGTTCTGTGCCTGCGTATATGGCAGCGCGCACTTTGAAAAATCCAAATGAACGACTTATAACACTTTTTGTCATTGGCTTTATGAGCTGTTCTGCACGACTGCCTATTTATGTGCTTTTTGTGGGGGCTTTTTTTGCTGAAGAGTATGCAGGTGCGGTGCTTTTTAGTATTTATATTTTAGGCGCGATAATCGCACTTATTATGGCAAAATTCTTAAAACTCACGATCTTTAAAGGGCTTGAAGAGCCTTTTGTAATGGAGATGCCAAGATATAGAATGCCTAGCTGGCGTATGGTGTGGTTTGGGATTTGGAGTAAGGTTGTGATGTTTTTAAAAAAGGCAGGTGGTTTTATTTTGCTAGGTTCGATTCTAATTTGGTTTGCTTCACAATACCCTAAAGATAAGGAGCTTAAGGCTTTTTATGATGATAGAATCAAAGCCCTAGAGCATTCATTAGATTCTAGCAAAGATGAAGAGATCTGGTATCTTAAA
Source organism: uncultured Helicobacter sp. (assembly GCA_965120395.1). Lineage (GTDB taxonomy): Bacteria > Campylobacterota > Campylobacteria > Campylobacterales > Helicobacteraceae > Helicobacter_B. The sequence continues at coordinate 13,537 of CBCPND010000037.1, read as the reverse complement.
AACGAATATAATGAGAGATTCCTAAAGCAGACTTATTCTGGCAGGATAGGGCAAGTATTAGAGCCGTTTTTTGCGCCTATGAATTTTGATTGGAGGTTGTCTATCTCGATTGTGGCTGGGTTTGCAGCAAAAGAAGTTGTCGTTTCTACACTTGGGATTTTGTATGCTTTGGGAGAAGATGTAACAGAAGAATCCCAAAGCCTCCAAAAAGCCCTTAAAAATAACATCTCTTTTTCTACAGCGATTGCATTTATCGTGTTTGTGATGTTTTACATCCCTTGTTTTGCCGCGACGATTACTTTTGGACGCGAGGCGGGCGGGGTAAAATTTGTTATCTATCTTTTTATATTTACAACAATTGTGGCGTATTTATTCTCTTTAATCGCTTATTGGCTAACATTCTGGTGTGGCACTTTAATCTAGATACACCTTTGCCACCCTTGTGCTTGAAAATAAGATCTACATAATATCTGATATATTTTGTCGCACTTGCATAATATCAAATACACCATTTTTTGCGCGCGCATTAAGCGAAGTAAAAATCTCTTCTATAAACACAGAATCTAACCCATAATCTTTTGGATTTGTGCTTACATCAAGCTGCGCAAAAAGATCCTTTATCGCGCTTATATAGGGCTTTAGCAAATCTTTTGCTTTGCATTGTGGCAGAGAATCTAATAAAAGCGGAATGCTAAAGCTACAAGCCAGTCCGTGAGGGATGCCAAATCTCATTGTAATAGGATAGCTTATAGCGTGTGCTAAAGCGGTTTGTGTGTTAGAAAATGCCAATGCCGCATACATACTCGCATACATCATATCTTTTCGCAAGGCAATAGAATCTGGATTTTTGGCAAGCCTTGGGAGAGTCTGCACAATAAGATTTATAGAATCTAACGCATAACGCTCAGAAATTGGATTGGCATTTTTATTCCAAATCGATTCACACGCGTGTGAGAGTGCATCTAATCCTGTAGTAATGGTTGTATTTCTATCCAAACTCAAAGTAAGGCTTATATCATAAAAGGCGGCTTTTGGATAAAGGCTTTCATCTTGCAATGAATATTTTTTCATCGCATTATTATCCCAAATGGTCGCCCATTTAGTTAGCTCACTTCCCGTGCCAGCAGTTGTTGGAAAAGCAAAAATAGGCTTGCATAAAATCTCACGCTTTTGTTTTAAATCATTATTCAAAGGCAAAATGCATAGATTCTCATCGCTCACAATAATTTCATTCTCTATACTTAAAAACTTCGCACTATCAAGCACGCTTCCGCCGCCAAGCGCGATAATGCTATCAAAATCTGCTAAAGTTTTTTTTAGATTCTGCAAATACGATAATTGAGGGTTTGGCTTGATGTCATCTATCATAAATGCAAGCTTTTGCTTTAAAACATCTTGTAGCTTTTGTGTTATGCCAGATTTACTAAAGCTTTGTGAAGTAATGAGCAATGCACGAGAAAACTGAAATTCTTTTAGGCTCTCAAATAGATTTATATCAAAATTTATCTTCACAGGATTATGATAAAAAAAACCCATAATTTAACCTTTTAAAAATCTATTAAGCCTAAGGGCTACTTGCTTTGGCGTGATTTTTGGGCGACCTAGATTTTCCTTGCTTCCTTTTGCAATGCGAATATAGATAAAATGTGCGCCATTATTTTTAGATTCCATAAAGTCTTGCAAGGCTTTTTTAAGCTCATCTAAATTTTGAGCGCAACACACTTTAGAGTAGCCACAAGAACTTGCCACAGCGCAAAAATCTACAAATGGCGAGAGATTAAACTGCCCACCGGTGCTATCGTGGCTTTGATTATCAAGCAAAATATGACAGAAATTATCTTTATCTTTCGCATAATATGCGTTTGTGCTTAAGCTCCCAAGTCGCATAAGCAATGCAGAATCTCCATCAATAGCAATGACCTTTTTATCGCTTTTTAGCGCAATTCCAAGCGCTAGACTACTCACACAACCCATCGATCCGACCATATAAAGCTGATTTGCCTCATCGCCTATCTCATAAAGCTCTCGTCCGCATTTTCCAGTCGTAGCTAAAAGCACAGCCTTAGAATCTAGGGCGATTTTTTGGATTATTTCTAATGCTTGCAAGCGCGAAGGAAAGGATTGTGGCTTTGATAAATTTAGCTGCTTAAGTGGTAAAAATTTGTGATTTTTAGAATCTTGAAGTGGATTATTTTTTAGCATAACTTTAGAGAATGTCTTATCGCGCACGATAAAAAAGAAGCTCTTTTTAGACTCTAAAATCTTTCTTGCTTGCAGAATCTGATGCTTTGCTTCGCTCATATTCTGACTTAAAAAGGCATATTCAATCTTGCAGACTGCTAAAAGCTTATGCGTTATCACGCCAAGTAATTCGTGCTGAGGCTCATCAGTATTTATACCATTAGAATCTCGCTCTCCGCGCAAAGATACGAATCCTAAAATCGGAATCTCAAAGGTGTGGTTAAGACTTGTAAGAGGTGAGAGAGCGTTAGATAATCCGCTATTTTGCATCAAAACTACGCCATAATTGGCTTTTTTAAAGTCAGCTTGATTGGCTTGATTGCTAGAATCTAAGTGGTTTTTAGAATCTTTATTTGTAGAATCCAAGATTCTAGCATTTGCGGTATTGCTTTGCAAAGAATCACAATATAGTTTTTTTGAAAAATTTGGGGATGAGGCTAGACTAGTAGTCTGCGAATCTCCAAATTTTTCAAAATCATTTGAATGATTACCCAAAGACAAATCTATAGAATCTACCAAGCTTATCCCACTTGCTATCGCCACTGCATCACCTTCATTACTTGCCATAATAAATCGATTCTCATTGATCGCATAATTAATAAGTGGTGCTAGATACGAACAAGGCACACCGCTAAAATCCCTAAATCCACACTCGCTTAAAAATTCCCCAAATTCCTCTACATCTAACATTGTATTCCTTTTATAGTTTTATTACCGCTATACTTAAATTATCTCCGATAGGCACTTTGCAAGCAGGATTTAAGTGATGAGATGCAAAAAACTCATCTACTGCCTTTTTTACGCCAATATAGCCTTGTGAGAAATACTCGTGTATCAATACCACACCACCGCTTACCATTTTTGGATAGAAAAACTCTAATCCCGCTAGAATTGGCTCATACAAATCACAATCCAAATTCACAAAGCAAAAGCACTCTTTTTTAATATCGCTTGCACTTTGTGGAAACCAACCCTTTTTAATCACGCATTGCGAGGGATTTAGCATTTTAGATAACACCAAATCTACACTTGTGTTTGAAAAATGTTTTTGTCCTAGATTTTTACCCATAGAACCATCTTTACTATCTTTTAAATCCTGCTCACTAAAGCCCTCAAAAGTATCAAATAAATATAATTTTCTATCGATGAAACACTCGTGTATAATGCGTGCAAAATCTCCACGATATACACCGACCTCTGCGACCTCTCCGCTTAGATTACGCATTTTTATCTCTTTAGCCAAATCTTTTATGAATGCCTCTCTTGCCTTAACGCTTAACTCAATGTGGCTCACATCTATTTTCTCTCTTTTTATCCCCATAGCACAAAGTTGCTCTATTATCTCATACAAACCAGTAAAAGTTCCCACGATTACAGATTCAAAATCTAAATCACAAAGCTTTGAAGCTGGATAAATAGGTATTTCTACCCCCCCCCCCGCACAATTAGTAGAATCTAGCATAACACTTTTACCTGCTTTAAGTGGATCATTATCGATAAAGCATAGCACTTCCTCGCCTTTTAATAAAAGATTGCTAGCTATCAATCTTCCACAATTCCCTGCACCAAACATCACAACTTTTTTCATAATACACTCCTTAAAAATATGAATCTTTTAGATTCTGCACTATGCAAATACACTTTTAGCGCACTGCAGAATCTAAAGCACCTATAATCTATCCTTAACCCTCATATTGTGCCGGGGATTAAGGATAAAATCTCTTTTACACTCATACATTGACTCTCAATTTCATAGCTCCTATCGTGCTCTAAAATCCCTTGTGCGACCTTTTGCATAGCCACAAAGGATGATCGCAACAAATGATTAGCATAAATAATGATATTTACTCCTGCATTAGCTAACTCTTGCGCTGTGATGGCATTAAAACTTGTTGGCACGACCACAAGAGGTGTTTGAGAATCTCTAGCTCGAAAGCTTTTTACAAACTCCAGCACTTCATTAGGGGTTTTTGCCCTTGAGTGAATCATTATGCCATCTGCGCCTGCCTCCACATAGGCAAAGGCGCGCTTTAGCGCATCTTGCTGACCTTTTTCTAAAATCAAAGATTCTATACGCGCGATAATCATAAAGTCACTTGTGATTTGTGCTTTTTTACCTGCGTGTATTTTGTCGCAAAAATCCTCGATATTATCTTGCATCTGGGCTACATCATTGCCAAGTAGAGAGTTTTTCTTTAAGCCTGTTTTATCCTCGATAATCACTGCTGATACGCCTGTGCGCTCAAGGCTTCGCACACTAAAAGCAAAATGCTCAATCTTCCCGCCAGTATCAGCATCATAAATCAAAGGCTTTGTAGTTACTTCAAAGATTTCATTAATCGTATTAAGCCTGCTTGTAAGCTCAACTGCCTCGATATCTGGCTTTCCACGACTTGTAGAATCTGTCAAGCTTGAGCTCCAGAATCCATCAAACTCCAGCCTCACGCCATTGTTTTCCACAAAAGCATTTTGTGCGATGAGTGCAGAAATCGCTGAGTGGGTTTCTAAGATTCTCAGAGGCTTTTTAGCCTCAATCAATCGTCTTAAAAGCGAAAGCCTAGCATTAGTAGAGATCCCAATCGCGCGTGCATCGGCATTAAGCTGCGTAGAGCTTATGCCCTCAGTATAGCTTGGCTCGATAAGCTCACCACAGCCAAGCTCACACAATGTATCAATCACATTTTGACGCGTTTTAGCTTGTGCGCCACTTTTCCAATCGTCACCGTGAATAACATAAGCAGGCTTTAGGGTGCGTATATTTGCCTCATAGCTTAAGCTCTCTTGAGGCACGACTTTATCGATGAATTTTAGGTTCTCAATGACTTGCTTGCGCTGAGTGTAGTTCATATATGGCACACGCTTATATGAAGCGATCGCAGAATCTGTCAAGAGTCCTACGACTACTTCGCCTGTGATTTTATCTGCATATTCTCTAGCAATTTTTAAGATATTGATATGTCCGGGATGGAGTAAATCCGCACTCATCGCGACATAAACTACATTGTTTTGAATAGATTTATTTTTAATGGGGGGGGGGGTAGAATTATTCATTACAACTCCTTGTGGTAAAATTGTGAGTAAAAAATTGTTTGTATATATTCTCATACAATGCCACATCATTTTGATTATCGCACTCTCCCCATATGCCTTCATATTTCACGCAATGTATGCGATAACCACGATCTAAATAAAGCCTCAATAAACTCGTAGAATCTAAATGCCTATAATCTATAGATTCTAGAATCTGAAGGAGATTATTAAACCCTTGTGCGCTACATTTAATAAGCCCCATAAATTGACCTTGTATTTCTTTAATATTTTTTACACGATTTCCAATTTCTAATAAATGCTGCAAAGAATCTAATCTAAAGCTTTCCGCATCACTCAATGGATCGCTAAAGCGTGCTTGCCAGAGTCGTTGCCAATTGACATCATAAAGCAAGCTTATATCTCCCTTTGCCAAATAAAGATCTCTTATGCCTTGTGTTTCATAAAAAATATCACTATAGCTAATGATAAAATCTTCTCCACTTAGCCAATCTTTCGCACACATCAGTGAATAGACCATATTAGAATCCAAAAAAGCACCATTATAAAACTCGCTTAATCCATAACGTTTAATAAAAGGCTCTAAAACTTTTCGTCTATATCCGCTAACGATACCCAATTTATCTATGCCAGATTCTAAAAGTGCGTCTATTTGGTACTGTAACAATGGTTTGCTGGCAAGCTCAACTAAACATTTTGGCTTAGATTCTGTGGCTTCTTGCATTCTACTGCCACGTCCAGCAGCTAAAATAATAGCTTTCATACTATAGCTCCAAAGCACTGCAATATCGCTATATGTTTTAAAACAGGATGAATTTTATAAAACATTCTCCCTCCATAGCCTTGTTTGCGTACTTTAAAAAATCCATAGCGCACATAATCAGCCATAGCCTTACTTAAAGCTTTAGCGCGAATATAGGGTTCTATTGTGGTATCGATATCTGTGCTTTTTAGTTTTCTAATGTCTTTATAAGAAAAACACACTTCGCTTATTATGTCGCCTTCATCAAGTTGTGCATTTAAAAACATAGCGTTCGCGCAAATATTATTTTCTTCAAGCAAAGAGTAATAGCAAGTTGTCGAACCTTTATATTGCGGAAGTTTGCCAGCGTGAATGTGGATAAATTTTTTACCCATTTTAAAGTATTCTTCACAAAGTATCCCTCCTCCATAGCCTGAATAAATCACATATTTTTGCTTAAGTGAAGTGATAGATTCTAAGCAGATTCTATCATTGATATTTTTTGTTGGGATGAGGCTACAAGGAATATGATAGCGCTTAAGCCACTCTTGTAAAATAGCATCTTTCTCATTGCCTAAAATAACAATAAAACCTGGCAATATGCCTTCACTAAGCAAAGTTTGTAAATAGATTTTACTTCGTGGCGAATGTGAGTAAATCATCGCAATATCTGGCTGAAGAACTACACTTTTAGCAGGACTACTAACAATATCGTTACTTTGTATCTTAACATCACAAAATTTCTCATAAAGCGCCTTACAATCACACATTCTTACTCCTAAAAGATTCTCCACCATAGATATTTCACATTGAATAAGATGAGTAATAACATAAGAAATTTCGCGACTTTGCTGTGATTCTGATTGGGCTTGTAAGTTGCCCCCCCCCCCAAAAATGCCAAGAGAAAGCAATATGTCATTTAACTTTAATAATGTGCTTAATAAACTTATATCATTTGTCTTTTGATAGGATTCTACAAGTACTAGACCAAATGCCAGATAGTTATAGATATTTGTATGGCTAGAATCTTTGTTTGGCTTTAAAATATACGCATTTGAAGTGATCGAAAATACCTCATCATATTCACCATATAAAAGTTTATTGACTTCAAAAGTTTTAATCACAAATTTAAGCTTTGTTATATCAAATCTACATTGCGCAAATATTTCAAGTGCATTTTTAAAAACCATCTCTTTATCAAGCTTGCAATCTCCACAATTTACACTGATACATTGCATACGCGTCATTCTATAATCTTGCAAAAATCCTATACCTTCAAATGCACTATAATCATAAGATTGAGGATTTTTAAAATTATTATCTGTAATATATGAATAAGCCATCATTGCTCCTTAAAAAATTCCGTAATTATGTGCTTGTCTATGATTCTTGTTTCTTGGTTAGATTCTCGCTCTGGATGCCACATCAATGCTAGAATCTGCTCATTAGAGAAAGCTTCTATCTCATCTTTCACGCTTGCTAAAAGCCTAAAACCTTGTGGCAAATCAAATATGCCATATCGATGAAAGCTCGTAACATTATGTGTAAAAACACCGTTTAATTTATGAGTGCATTTTATAGGATGATTAGAATCTTTAAGTGCTATGCCAAAGTAAGTAACAATCACTTGCATACCACGACAAATGCCTAGTATCTTTTTGCCCTGCTTTAAGGCAGATTCTATCAATGCATATTCAAATTTATCACGCCTACTAAACTCACCTATATCATTCCCACCACTAAGCACAATCCCATCACAAAAACTAGCAATAGATTCTGGATCTTGCGTATGAGAAATCCCTACACTTATAAAACCACAATCCTTTAAGAATCCATATAACCTAGAATCTAGACATTCCCAATATTCTCCATATGGCGCATAATGATAGATTCTTTGTGTAATCCCAAGTATCATACAAGCACCTCAATTTTTGCATTTGCACAATCAATATCAAGTATTTGCGCGGATGATAAAGCCTCAAACTTCTCACCACAGCCTATTACAGCTGGTATGCCAAGCTCATTTGCTCGAATTGCCATATGAGAATTTGCACCACCAAATTCTGTAATAAGTCCTGCAATATTGTGAGAGAATATCCAATCAAACCCTGGATCTGCTGAAGCAATGCATACGATTTTGCCATTTAGATTTTGCGTGTTATGAGAATCTAATCGCACCACACTTGCTTGAATACGCTTATGCGTAATAAAATTTGGCAATGACTCAAAGCTATAAAATCCATAAATATCTTGTGCATCAAAGATTATTGGCGGAAGCAGGATTTTTTCTTGTCTGTAAAAATGACGCTTGCCATAAGCTATAGATTCTAGAATAAGACGTTCTATATTATCAGATGTGCCAAATGCTCCTAAAAATACCCTCACATCACAAAAACTCATATCATCTTTATGTAGTCCATATTTTTTACCAACTTTTGTTATATATTCCAAACAAAGGCTAATATTTTTACTAAATTCAAACTTTGCAATTTCACGATACATAATCCCTATACGCAAAAACTCAAAAAACTCAAGTGCTCCAATACCAAACCCTTGCTCTTTTAAAAGTTGCTCAATGGTATTCATTTGGCTTAAAGAGAGCCTAAATTCCTCTTTATTAAATGTGCTTTGTGCGCACTTTAAAAAATACATCTCAAAATTTTCTTGATAACTTGGAGATAAAATATCATAAGTGCCCGGACGCAGATGTCCATATTTCTCTAAAAACACTTCTTTTTTAAGTGTGTTTAGATCTTTATTAAATTGCGAGGTAATCCCTTCTAGTGAATTTATAAAGCTGTTTTTCTCCTCTTTACTTAAAATGCCAAGTCGCACCAAAGAATCCAAAAAGCTCACAGCCATAAAACCCATTCTCGCAAGCACTGCAAAGCTCAATGTGCCATAACTCTTGCAATCTTTTAGAAGCCAAAATATGCTTTGTATCCCATCTCCACCATATGATAGAATCTTATCGCGCTTATGTTGCAAGATATGAAGTTTGTTTATATATTTTTCATAAGGTTTTTGAAGCAAGATTGTATTTGTAAGGGATTTAAGCTCTTTTTGTATAGCGTTAATTTCTTTAGGGCTAAAACCATTTTGCTTCAGAATCTCTAGCTTTTTATCACTATCAAAATAATACGCACAAAAAATAATTTCAAATTCCACCTTATCGTGATATTGAGGATTTGTGCGCAATCTATCTAAATAAAAATTCACAAGCTTTTTTGCAAGATTGGATTCTAAAGTATGAGGTATAAAAGAACAAAAACTTGCGCGCACATCGACATAAGGATAACCAGCAATGCTAAAAATCAGCGGATTTGAAGTTACATCATTATAACCTAGCTCAGCACGAGACTTCGCCCAGATTTCATCGGTGATAAGCTCTCTATAAAGGGAAAATGCCAATGGGCGCGGATGAACCCCTATAATCTCAGCTGGATTCCAATCAGGCATTATGGCTAAAATCCCCTTATCACCATATAAAAAAGGTTGTGGCTTAAGAAGCGAAGCGACTTTATGCTCTATTCTTTGATAAACTGCTTCATTGATTTCATCTTTTGGCACATTAATAACAAGTGGTCTAATCTGAAAAATATAAAGCACTCCTTTATCACCAATCCCAAATTCCACATCAACAGGACATAATGGCAACACACAATCAAGCTCTTTAAAAAAAGCCACAATCTTTTGCATATCACTATCTTTACAAGGCGCAAAATGGCTTTGGATAAATCTTTTCACATTACCACCAGAAGTTACGGCATAAGTATTTTGGTAAGAATATTCGATAATATAATAAGGTGCAAAGCTTTTAGGGTGAAAATTAAATGCTACGCCACTTAAGATAATATTCTGTGCCATAGGCTGTATGAGCACTTCTTCATTGAGCAATGAATTATGCGCTTTTTTATAAGAATTAAAAACCTGCTCTACCGCGCTTGCAATAGAATCTACTCCTACATCAAGCAAGCTTAAAAAAGTCCCAGCATTAGAAGTCTCTAAAGTATCCTCACAGCGTGATGAAGAGCGCACGATAAAAGAAGAATATTTACTCTCTTGCAATTCTTTTAGAATCTGAACAAAGCGAGATTCTGAGTCAGCCTTGGAATCCACAAAATCCTTATAATTTACAATCCATATAGGTAACACACAAGCCGTTTTTAGATTCTTGTTTGCGAGGTTTTTAAGGGTTTTTGCTTTTGTGCTAAAGAAAACTTGATGTGCTTTGTTTTGTTTTATATGTATTTGGCTTTTATGAATGGATTTAAAAATATATTTCGCAATGTCTTTTGGGGATTGTTCTTGATTAAAATCTATGATTATATCGGCATTTGGCGTATCAACAGCAAAATCAAGCCCGCCTACATTGCTAATCTCGCCTTTCTTAAAGCGAGAGTAGATTTTCTTAGAATCGCGTTGTTCTAAAATATGGGCTGGAGTTTGTAAATAAACTTCTATATAATCTTTCAGATGTGTGCGAGCATATGTGCTTACTTCTTTAAGCATACCATTTGCAGCTATAATAACGCTTCTCTCCTCGCTTAATGCTTTTGCCAAATCAACATAACGCGCACCAAGCGCAATCCTAGAAGCCCTATCATAACCATCTTCTTCAAAAACCTCTCGCAAATGGTTTCCATCAAGAATAAGATTTTGTGTATGATTAGTGCTTAAAATTTCGCTTAATTCTTTAGCGACAGCACTTTTACCACTACCACTCAAACCCATAATCCAAACAACCATCAATAACCCTCTCAAAATTTAATGGCATAGACACAAGGCTTCATACTGCCTCCTTATGTAGATATGTGGTGTTTATATTATTAAGATGTGTAGTATTATGAGATTTGACTATGAAATCTATTGTGATATGAGAATCTAAAAAGTCTATAGAGCTAGAATCTGCTTTAGATTCTATGATGATGTAAGAATCTTTTATAAAAGGCTGTCTAAGGATAATATAATAATATTTAGTTACCCCCCCCCCGCTAGAATCTACAAGCCTAGCAATCACGCGGATAAAATAATCATCTTCTTTTTTCTTTCCTTGTGTAAATGGCGCAAAACCTTGAGATTCTTTAGCATAGAGAATCTTAAAACTCTTAGAATCTTTAAGAATCTCTTCTATCTCAGCACACAAATCCCCTAGACTTACAAATCTCCGATAATGCTCCTCATAGATAAAGGCATCTTTTTCATCTTGTGTGGCTTGACCTTTTTGATAGAGGGAATTTCTCTTACCGCGCGTCTCAATGGCTAAAATCCCGCCAACTTTTAGATATTGTGGCAATTCTGCAAAAAGTCGCTTTTGCTGTGCGTGCGTGATAGAGTGTAGGCTAAAACGCGAATAGATACAATCATAAGTAGATTTTAAAGATTCTAGGCTTGCAATGCTTGATAAAGAGCTAAAATCCCCACATAAAAAAACGCAATTTTTGCTTCCAAAATGTGCATTAAGATAATCTATCTCACTTTGGACTTGATCAATAGCGGTTATATTTATAGCGTTTCTAGCGAAATACACGCTATCGCGTCCATTGCCACAGCCAAGCTCTAAAAGGGTGGCTTTATTTGTAGAGTCTGTAGAGCTAGAATCTGCGCTTATAGAATCTAGTGCGCTTGATTTGCTGCTACTAGAGCTTTTAGAATCTAAAGAATCTTGGCTTTTTGGGGCGCATTTTAGGTAGTTTTCAAGCACAAATATGCTAAAGAGCGAGTTTGTGGCATTATGCTTGTGTGATTTGTAATATTTTTCCCAATATGATAGATCCATTATTGCTCCTTCACTGCTTTTGAAGATTTTGTATGCTACTAGATTCTTTGCTATCTTTAGAATCTGTGATATTTGTCCAATTCGCCGGATTGAAAATATTGTCTTTGACTTTCCATAAACTATGCATTTTATAATGTGTTTTTGGATGCTTGTGTCCTTCAAAAAATTCAGGGTAAAAATGTATAACCTCTCTATTTTGTGGATAATTGCTAATCACACTCTGTGCAACATTTGGACAACCGCCTATATACTGACAAATAATCCCTGCTACATCAGAGTTAATCATAAGTCTAGAATCTATCGTTAATTCCCCTCTTGTGTTTGGCTTTTTTACAAGTAGCAATGTATCTGTATAATATCCTGGGAATTTATTTTTACCGACAAGCTTTAATTGTGGATAGCTATCATCTCTCCCGTGATCGCTTACAATAACAAAAAGCGTATTGTCATACACTCCAAGACTCTTGAGTTTTGTAATAAAACGATCTATCTCTCTAAAGGCGCAGACTTCTGAATTGTATTTCGACCAAAATATTTTTGGTATAACATTCCTATAAAAATCCGGTAATTGTGGCTCTGTATATAGGCTAGGTTTGCAACTATCTATATCTAACACAAAAGAATCGTGAGAGGTAAGATTAGAGACAAGCTTTAAAGTGGGATAATTATCAAAATCTAACACTGCCAAATCAGCAAAATAACTTAATTGGGCTATATGTTGTGTTGCCTGACTGATTGAAGCCATAGAAGACTTTGTAGCTCCAAATTGTATATTCCACTCCAATGATTCTGCGTTAAAAACTCTCATCCTAATTGTGTAAGGAGAAAATTTGAAAACACCATAGGCGATAAAAGAATCTAGTATAAAAATATGTTTAGCCTCTTCACGCAATGCCGATAAATTAAAATTATGATTTCTCTCGAATAGATCAATATAATAGGCATCATCTCTAGTAAATATAAAACTGCTTTTGTATTTTGGAGCAATCTGAGTATCCACAAAATTTTTATCAATTGCATAAACATCTACACCAACTTTGAATCCTCTAGTCAAAAAAGCATTACTAATATTGGCGATAGCCATAGCCCGTTCATTGTTTAAATTTTCTGGCATTCTCTTATTGATTTGATAGGCACTATAATAATCTCCGCCAAAAACAGAAGGTAGGGATGTAAATGTAAAACTTGATGCGGTTGTTGTATTATCATAATACACAAAACCATCTAATTGTTGTCGTAAATTTGGATTATTTTCAAGCAAAATTTTTAAATGAGAGCCTGTAAAAGCATCTAGCATCAAGACAACAATATTAAGGTTATTTTTTGAAAACACAACAAGATTTTCATTTGGATTTAACGTTTGTTTTGTTGTTTGATGTTTGTCATTAGCAATACCAACGATCAATCCGTCTGCAGGTATTGCAATGTAACCATAAATTAGACTAGAGCAAGCAAAAGCAATAAAAGCTATTTTTAAAACTACTAAAAATATCTTTTTAGCCTTTAAAAAGATTATTAAAGCAAACAAACATAACAAAATTCCTATGAGCAAATCAATATATTTGTTGAGCCAGTGATGCATATTTTGCGAAGTTAAGAACATCATATTTTCCATTGCTGGATATCTTTCACCTGCTACCACATTATAATCAAGCACAAAACTATAAACAATCCCTATGACTAATATAACACTAACACCATAAACCCCAAGCTTTAATAAACGTGTT
>CBCPND010000036.1:0-25647 GCA_965120395.1 uncultured Helicobacter sp. | reverse complement strand
TATTTGTTCTTTTAAGCTTGCCTTTTCACTCTCTAGCCACTCAAGCGCGGCGTTATACACTTCCTCGCTGTCGTAGTAGTCGTTGATAGTGAAAGAAGCCGCTAGAACCCATTGCTCGGGACTGAAAGTGAAACCATAGGCAAAAATGCCTAGGTAGCCTTCACCGACGCGCGCTAAAGTTTGGGTTGAAGGTATGCTGTTAGCTTCGTCACTACTAGTTAGATTTTTCACAGAAAGTGTGATAGGTGTATCTGAAGTCAAAACAGCATAATCTAAATAATCAGACAAAGCGCCCGCGTTAATACGCAAATATTGTAACTCGCCTAAATCGCTATATAGGCGACCTAATGTTGTTTCGTATGAGGTTTTGCCATTTCTCACTGCTGCACAAAAACTAGCTATCTCTGAATCCCAAGTGCTAGCACGCGTCCAATTAAGATTAGTAGCTTTAGTATAGCCGCTAGGATCTGCTACAAGCCAAGCATAAGGACTTGTGTCGCCGTTCGTAGAATAATAATAATTAATGATGGTTTGCTGCCACAAAGTCCCAGAAGTAGAAGAAGAAACAATATTAAATTTGCAGCCATAACTATCAGTAGTGTAGCCTTTGGTATAAACGACCAAACTAACAGAGAATGTTTTGCCTTTGTCGCTGCTAAATGTGATTTTAGAATGATTAGCGTAGTCCTCGCTTAAAAATGTATCGATGTCCATTCCAATCACAAGGCTAGAATCATAACTACTGCTAAAAAGCCCAAAATAATACCCTAGCGCGTCCTTGCATACGCTAGAATCAAAACTAAGCGATAATCCGCTATACATCGCTAAAATATACGCCTTATACGCATCTGTTATGTAGTCTTCTGTGTAGAAATTTAGATATTCCTCATTGCTTGCACCTGTGGTAAGATACCCGCTTATGATTCCATCCAAAACGCCTGCATTGATAAGGTAGTTTATATCTAAAGCCTCAAAAAATGCTAGCTTATATTCTAAAAACTCTTTAGATTCTGTATCGTAGTATTGGTATTCTCCTTCTTCCTCTGCTATCATCTGGCTTTGCAGCCATAAATTAAAAGTCTCGCTATAATCCATCCCATCGTAAATATCGCTTAAATCATCTTCTGTAACGACTTTCACATCTGATGTTATATCGCTTTGTTCGATCGTGCTAGTGGATTCTCTGGCATTATCTCTTTCCTCTTGCCACTGGCTGTAAAAGTCCAAATCTGCCCTTAAAGCTTTGGGATAATATCGTAATCTCTCTATGGTATCGGTGCTTTGTGCGTATGTGTAGTAGTTGTTCTTGTAGTTGCTGTTTTCGTAATCATACCACGATTGAATCCAAGTGCTGCAATCATTATCATCATCTGTGCCTATGAATTCCGCTAGCTCGATCATCGATCGTAAAATCAATTGTTCCACTTTTTCTCTCCTATAAAAATTCTAAACGATTACTTCTACATAGAATTTTGTAAAAATACATTTTCAATATTTCCTCTTGCTCATACTCTGTGCCTTTAAAATTCTTTAGCTTTGTCCTTTTAGCCTCTGCTTTAGCCTTATCTAAAAACACCTTCTGCAACACATCCAAAAAATCACTAAAGTAGAATCTCTGCTTAGCAAATGTATAAAACCGCGCGATAAATGGCTCTATCACCTCGCACTCAAGGTTTTGTGCGATGTCGATAAAGCGTATCCTCTCTTCCTCTACAAAAGCACACTTTGGATGCTCTAAAATAAAATTCACAAACTCTTTTAGATTCATTTGCTCTCCTTAAAGATTCCAAAAAAACAAATTATGCGTCCTCTCATACTCAAAAAACCGCATAATCTCTTGGTTCAAAAAGGCATTTTTGGATAAACACTCGCTTTTGGCATAGCGGTTTAGCCTCTTGATGTTTGCCATTCTTAACTTGAACTTTTTTCGTCTTTTTTCGCACTTTTCGTTTTGCTTTCTCATAACCTACCTCTCTTGCTAAAATGATTCGCTCGATGATTATTGATCTGCTAACTTTTTCAAACTCTGCGATTAAATCAAGCTTTGCTAGCACTTCCTCGCTTAAGAAAAACGACCCTGTATGTTCTTTTGCTTTAATCATTTTTCACCCTAACGCAAGTTCTTTGCTCTTTTTTTGGCTATACCATTCAAACCAATCTTTAGGCTTTTGTTTGTTAAAATTTTGCGCACCACATTGACTTTGATTTGGCAGTTTTGGCACTTTAGGTGTAAAAATGCCTTGCCAGCCATTAAGGATAGAATTCTCAACCGCTAAAGCTATATCCACGCCTTGTGCTTTTAAGCTCTCAAACTTCTTAACTATCGCATTATGCGTTGAAATGGTTATTTTTTTCTTTTCATTCCGATAAGCGATAAATTCACTAAATGCTTTTAGCTCTGCTTGATTTAGTCCTTTTGGCATAAGCCTTTCTTGCTTTTTGGCATTCAAGCATAGGTTTAGTAGCTTAATTTGATTTAGCGTGCTTCTTTTGATGTTTTGGCATTCCTTTAGCACTTCTTGCGCGACTCGACTAATGGTTAGCTTAACATTTGGTGCAACTTGATTAAAGTGGCCATAGATAAACTCATCGATGTTTTCTAACACGAAAAGCTCGTTTTTACGCGTTTTTTCAAGCTTAGTGCTAATTCTCACGCGTCCATAGCTAGTCCTTGCATCGATATAAATCTTTTTTAGTTTGTCGCCTCTGAAGTAAAGGTTCTTACTAAATATCTCAAGCATTTATCACCCCCGCTAGCTTAGTAGCTAATTCTTTAGGATTATCTATTAAATTTTTTATAAAAGCCAAAATGTATAATTGCAATAAAATTTGACTTAAGGGCAAAATTATGGGTGCGAGGTTTGTGCTAGTTTTGGTTATGGTTTTATCGATGGCTTTTAGCGAAGATTCTAGCTTTTTAAAAGCACACGATGAAGCACCCACCCAAAGCTCCAAAGCCGATAATAAAGCGCAAGATTCTAAAACTTTAGCTACTCATCATCGATTATTTCTTATCTATGAGAATGACTCAAATTTCAATTCTATGGTGGATAAATACTATACTGCTGGTGTAAGGCTAGCGTATTATTCTAAAGATTTTTATGATGACACTGGTGTAGGAAAGTTTTTACGCTATGTTGGCGTGTTGCCTTATTTTTCAAAACAGATAAGATTATATTCTTTTGGAGTTTTCATCTCTCAAGAAATGTATGCTCCAAAGGATAAATTCTCAACCATCCCGCCAAGCACAGACCATCCTTATGGTGGGTATTTATATGCTTCATTCTTAAGCCAAAACAAAAGCAAGAATCTTTTAGAGCAAATCGAGCTTGATTTAGGCATTGTAGGACCTGCAGCTAAAGCTAAGCAAGTGCAAGATTTTATCCATAAAATCACAAATAACGCGCTTCTAGCAGGCTGGGATACACAGCTAGAAAATGAATTTGTAGCAAATCTATCTTATAGAATCTCATATCGCTATGTGCCAAAGTTTTTATCAAAACACCAAGATTATATCGATTTTATGCCTCAAGCCAATCTCTCATTAGGCAATGCAAAGACTTTTCTCCAAGCTTCTATAATCGCGCGCGCAGGCTATGGCTTAATTCCATTTGTTTTACCTACAAATATCAATACAGGATTTGTAAGCACGCCTTCTTATGCACATACTTTTAGTTTGTATGCATTTGTGGGTGCTGGGGGTAGAATCGTGGGGCGCAATATGTTTTTACAAGGCAATCTTTTTGCACCACGCACAGAATTAGAGCTAATAAGGGGTGTGGGCGAATTTATATGGGGTGTGGCTTTGGATTATAAATATTTTCATCTTGCTTATAATGTCGTGCATCGCTCAAAGGAATTTCGCACACAAGATGGGTTTATGACCTATGGGGTCATTTCTTTAGGGGCGAGTTTTTAGGGCATTATTTAGCTATGTAGCATTTGATTTATGTTTTTATTACATTGCGTTTTAAATAACTTGCTAGAATTCAATGTTTTAACTTTCATAGTTTTAAGAGAGATTAAAGGATGAATAAAATCTTATTAGCTTTAGTGATGTGTGTATATTGCTGTTTTGGTGGCATATCTACCAAAGAAGATTTTTTAAAGGAAGATTTCTTAAAGCAACCTCCTAAATACTATAAGCCTTCTTCAAAAAAGGCTTATCTTGGAACGACAATTGGTATGCTAGGGGTTGGGATTGGTGTGGCTGTTGTTGGGCTGTATTTAATGCCAGAATCTGTTACGAACTGGGATAGAGAGAGATTTGGATTTAGGGCTTGGCTTGAAGATGTGCAAATCGGACCAGTGATTGATAATGATAGCTTCTGGCTAAATGGTTTGGCACATTCGTATTTTGGTGCAGTGTATTATATGCAGCCACGAGTTGCTGGGTATTCTTGGGCAGAATCTGCGCTGTTTTCATTTCTTGTATCAGCTATATTTTGGGAGTATGGGATTGAAGCGTTTGTAGAGATTCCTTCCTGGCAGGATTTAATCTACACACCCGCGATTGGCTCGATTGTTGGCGAGATGTTTTATCAGGCTACAAAATACATTCAAAATAACGATAATAGGCTTTTTGGCTCGAAAGCTCTAGGTTGTGCTATTGTGGCATTAATGGATCCAATCGGCTTGGTTATGCGTGATTTAGGTTTAGCACGGCGGTTTGGGATAACAAATATGAATGATAAAAATCATTTTGCCTCTTATTTCTCTTTTAATAAGATAGGATTTAGTGTATATTTTTAAGACTTTAAACAACAATTTAAGGATGAAAATGAAAGATGACTTTGAAGCATCACAACAAGCAAAACTACCTACAAGATTTGGAGATTTTATCATTCAGGCTTTTAAGGAAGTCGGGCAGAAGGGTGGCTATGATTGTTTGCTAGAACATTTGGTGATGATGACACCTACATTTGGTAAAACCCCATTACTTCGTGTGCATTCTGAATGCTTAACAGGCGATGTGCTAGGATCGCAAAAATGTGATTGTGGCGGGGAGCTAGCTTTTGCTATGGAAAAAATCGCTAATGCTAAAGAGGGTGGCTTGCTGATTTATCTGCGTCAAGAGGGCAGAGGGATTGGGCTTTTTAACAAGGTTAATGCCTATGCACTTCAAGATAAGGGCTATGACACAGTTGAGGCAAATATCGCACTTGGCTTTGAGAGTGATGAGCGTGAATATGCTATCGTAGGTAAGATTTTGGATTTCTATAAGATTAAAGAAGCCAAGCTCCTAACCAACAATCCTAAAAAAATCCAAGCCCTGCAAAAATATGTCAAAATCACAAGAAGTAGCATTATCGTGCCAAGCAATGCGCACAATGAGCAATATCTAGCGACAAAAAGAACAAAATTGGGACATTTATTGTAAGAGGATTTTAGAATAACAAATCAATACAGCAATAAAGGAGGCGTGTTGAAGGCATTTAAGGCGATATTGTGGGTATTTTTTGTGAGTATAGGTTTTTGTGATGCGAGGGCAGAGTCTCAAGTAGAATCTAATGCCCATGCATCACACACATCATTTGAGATTCTGCAAAATGCGCTAAATTCCTCGTATTTTCCTCTAGAAATACGCGATTTTTGGCATACTACTAGTTTTGATAAGCCTGCTAAAAATCATATTTTTTTAAGCTTTTGTGAGGTTATAGCATTACTTGAGCTTTGGGATGGTGCGCTCGGGTTAAGCCAATTTGTCTTTAGTGAGCCTTTATTGCGTCAAAGTAATCCGCATTTAGATAGGATTCCAAAAGTAAGTGGTGGTAGCGGAAGCTCTATTAATCCTGAAACTTTAAAGGTTTTAAACCCCGATGTTGTCATTGTGTGGGCTGGCGATAAGAAGCTTGTGGATTTTGCGCGTAAGCTTGGTGTTAAAATCCTTGCATTCTATCCGCAAAACATAAACGAACTTTTCATCAATATGGCACAGATCGCACAGGTCTTTGATAAGCAGACACTCTTTATGCAAAAGGCACAATATGCTTTAAATTTTCTAGATTCTATCCCCACTCCACCTAAGGATTCTCAAAAGCGCATTATTTATATCTGGGATAAACTCACGCGCATTGCTGGTAATAGTGGAATGGTAGGCGATATGCTAGAGCGTGTGGGCGTGAAAAATATGGGGCAGGATGTGGCTCTTGATTCTTATGAGGTGAGTTTGGAATCTATCATTGCATTTAATCCTGAAGTGATCTTTATCTGGGGCGGCTCACCTCTAAATGAAAATGATCTTTATGCAAATCCGCAATTAAAGCGCTTAAAAGCCATACAAGAAAAACGAGTCTATAAACTTCCAAAATGGGATAATTGGGGCATTAGAATCGTCCAAAATGCACTTTTGGTATCAGCCCTAAGTTACCCACAAATGTATACCAAGCAAAAGCCTAATGATTTGATAAGAAAGCTTAATGCAAGGCTTTTTAGGCTTGAGGACTTTCCACATCGCATCGAGCTTTTAGAAGACAAGAAATAAACAAAAACAAGAGGATATTCGCTAACAATGATAAAAAATAAAACCTTCGCGCTTTTGATATGTGTGCTTTTATTGGTATTTTGTGCAGGGGTGAGTCTTTTTGTAGGTAATGGTCAGATAAGATTTGATGATGCAATCATTCTTTTTGATATTCGCTTGCCACGCATTTTGTTGGCTATCATTATCGGCTGTGCGCTTGCAGGAAGCGGGGCTATAATGCAAAATATGTTTAAAAATGCCCTTGTTGATCCATTCTTGCTTGGAATCTCGTCAGGAGCGGCTTTTGGCTGTGCGCTTAGCGTATGGCTTTATGATGTCTCATATGTGCAGATTCTGGCATTTGGCTTTGCTTATGTGGCAATTTTGTGCGTAGTGTTTATCTCATATATATGCAATAATTCAAACATCACGCTTATTCTAGCTGGCGTAGTTGTATCAGCATTTTTAAGTGCGATGAGCGGCTTTATTAAATTTTTTGTCGAACCACAAAAAGCACAAGCAATCGTCGTATGGCTCTTAGGCAGCTTAAATACCGCGCAATGGCAAGATGTCTATATCGCATTATTTGGCTTGATGGTTGGATTTTTGCCTTTGATGCTTATGCGCTGGAAGTTAAATATTCTCTCACTTAGCGATGAACAAGCTATAAGTTTTGGAGTTAATATCGCAAGGTTGCGTCTTTTTGCGCTGTTTTGTGTGAGCTTTGCAAGTGCGCTTTGCGTGAGTGTGAGTGGAGTAATCGGCTGGATAGGGCTTGTAATTCCACACATTGCGCGATTCTTCTTTGGGGCGGATATGCGATTTTTATTGCCCGGAAGTTTGATACTTGGAGGGGTTGGGCTTTTACTTGCAGATTCTATTGCGCGCAATGTCGCAAGCTTTGATATCCCTGTGGGAATCATCACGAGCATTTTGGGTGCACCATTGTTTTTAATCCTTCTTGTAAGGTTTAATCGTGCAAAATAGCGTATTGAGAGTCAAAAATCTTTGTTTTACTTATGGGAAAAATGTAGTGTTTGAGAATCTATCTTTGGAATGTAAAAGTGGAGAGATTTGTGCGATTCTAGCTCCAAATGGCACAGGTAAAACGACACTTTTTAAGATTCTACTTGGTGTGCTTAAATCTCAAGCCAAAATCACGCTTAACACGCAAAAAGCGTCCATAAATCTTGATAATTTAAGCGCGCATAAAAGAGCAAAATTTATAAGCTATATGCCACAATTTACGGATATCGCCTTTGCGTATAGCGTGCTAGATATTGTGCTTCTTGGAGCGGAATCTAGCCTTTTTAGCGTGCCAAATATTACAACAAAAGAGATGGCTTTGGGATTTTTAAGGGATTTTGGTTTAGAGTCTTTTGCAAATAAGCCTATTACGCATTTGAGTGGTGGACAAAAACAGCTTGTATTTCTAGCACAAAATCTTATGCAAAAAAGCCAAATTCTCTTACTTGATGAACCAAGCTCTCACCTTGATATCAAAAATAAAATCATGCTCTTTGAAAAAATCAAAGAACAAACAGTGAAAAAAAATCTCATTACGATAGTTAATATACACGATTTAGAACTAATTCTGCGTTATGCAGACAAAATTTATACGATAAAAAATACTGAAGTGCATACAAGCGGAAATCCTCTTGAAATTCTCACCACAAAATATATAAATGAATTTTTTGAATTACCAACGCCTAGAACTAGCATAAACCAAATGCGATTGTAAACCTCGCATATTCAAAAAACTGCATAGCACTCTGAGTAATGGCTTCAGGCTGCGGAAAAATAGGAAGCCACAAAAAGTTTTGCACCACAAATAAATTTGCGATATCAACAAAAAATGCCCCAACCAAAGGCACAACCATAAAGGCAATATGGCTTGGACCATAGTGGTTTGTGATGGCTTGCATATTAACCATTGCTGTTGGCATAGCCCCTAGTCCAAATCCACAATGCCCAGCCGCAAACACGGCAGCATCATAATTGCGTCCGCAGAATCTAAAGGTTACAAATATGGCAAACAATATCATTGCCATAGTTTGAGCGATCAAAATCACAGCTAATGGAAGTGCGATATCTGCAAGCTTCCAAATCTCAATGCTTAGAAATGAAATTGCTAAAAATAATGCCAAACTTACATTGCCTAGCACGGAAACTTCGCGATCAAAAACTTGATGGATTTTAAGCAAAGAAAGAACATTGCGCAAGAAAATCCCACAAAACAAGCACCATACAAAAGTTGGCATACTTTGAATAGCTGTGCCTTTTGATAGTTGCGAAATATATGTGCCAACAAGCAAACAAACAGCTATCAAAGCCAAAGATTCTAAAAACGAAGCTGTTGTAATAAGGCGCTCTTTTTGTGGGGCTTCGAAGTTTGAAGCAAGATGCGTGGATTCTTGTGAATTTTGGTCTTTAAGTTTATTTGGAATGAGTAGATGATTCTTGTGGATCAAAAATCGTGCAACTGGACCACCGATAAATCCGCCCATTACAAGTCCAAAAGTAGCTGCTACAATGGCGATTTCTTTAGCATTTTCCAGAAAATATGGCGCTTGCACAAAAGTCCCTCCCCAAGCTAATCCTGTCCCGTGTCCGCCAGTCATCGTGATAGAACCACCAATCAGCCCAATAATAGGATCGATCCCCATACTTACTGCTAAGCCTACACCAATGATATTTTGCAAAATAAGTAGCACACAAACAGCAGCCAAAAACACCACAAGAATCTTTCCACCTTTTTTAAGAGAGTTAAAATCTGCACTTAACCCAATACTTGAAAAAAAAGCGAGCATTAAAGGCTCTTTTAAAGAATCACTAAAAATGATGTGTAGATCAAAAAGCTTATAAGTGATGAAAATTATAGCGGATACAACTATCCCGCCAACCACTGGTTCAGGCAGGTCAAAATCGTGTAAAAACTTAATGCGCTTAATCAAGAAGCGCCCAAGTAACAAAACCCCCACCATACATACAAGCGTGACATAAAAATCAACATTATAATCTCTCATTGAATCACCCTATTGCTTTTTGTTACATTTTATCAAGAAAATTATAATCTGCAATCAAAAATTTATTGTCAAATCTTAAATATTACTAAAAACACATTTCTTATTCAGAACTAGAATCTTGCGCTTCCTCTTCCTTATACCATTTCGATATAGGCTCGGCTATACCGTAATTTGGGTATCTAAAGCTATCTAGCACGACTTGCGCCATTGTCTGGTTATCAAAGTTAAATACAACGGGGGCTAAAAAATTGATTGTTGAATTATGGATGGGTCTTTGCATAACCATAATATTCGCGACAAGAATATTTTTAGAAGATTCTAAATCAAGCAAGAGTTTAATAGCCACAGGGACTTCAAACTCATACTCTCGGAGCACAAAAGGATTGATGAGAATAAAAATTGGGGCAACACCATCCACATTATTGAGACGCATAAAAATATCATCTATTTTCTCAAGCCGCATTTTGACGACATCTTCAAAACCAAGAATCGGCGATTTGACTTCAAATACCATTTACTGACCTTTTTAATTAAAGTTTGCTATCATCAAATCGTCAAAATTCTATCTAAAATTCATTTCAAAATCAATTTTTTGTTATTTTTTTTGGTTTTATTGGATCGCTTAAAATGTGTCTTGCTATTTTTATTTAAAGATTATAAAAATTTATATTGAAGTTTAAAAAGATGTGCTAATATTCACGAAAATTTAAGGAATTTTTAAGTTTTTTAAATTTTTGTGAATAGTTTTTGTGATGAAATTTAATTCAATGAGTATCAATACCACGTTTTTAGAATATTTGAGCCATAATTTTGGGCTTTTAGAATCTAGTATTTAGGGAGAAAAGATGCAAAAAAGAATTTATCTTGATAATAATGCTACAACAATGGTCGATCCGAAAGTTAAAGAATTAATGGAGCCGTATTTTTGCGAGATGTATGGGAATCCAAATAGCCTGCATAAATTTGGCACAGAAACCCATCCAGCAATTGCTGATGCGCTTGAGAAACTTTATAGCGGGATAAACGCAAGCGATGAAGATGATGTCGTCATTACTTCTTGTGCCACAGAATCTAATAACTGGGTGCTTAAAGGTGTGTATTTTGATCTAATCCATAATGGTAAAAAAAACCACATAATCACTTCAGAAGTCGAACATCCGGCAGTTGGCGCTACTTGCTCATTTCTTGAGAATTTGGGCGTGAGAGTCACGCGCATTCCAGTAAATAAACACGGAGCTATTTTCCCGGAGCAAGTGCAAGAAGCCATAGATGATGAGACTGCACTTGTTAGCATAATGTGGGCAAACAATGAAACAGGGGCTATTTTCCCGATAGAAGAAATCGGGCAAATCTGCAAAGAAAAAGGTGTGCTTTTCCACACTGATGCTGTGCAGGCTGTGGGCAAGATTCCAATAAATGTGCAAGAAGCAAATGTGGATTTTCTAAGCTTTAGCGCGCATAAGTTTCACGGACCAAAGGGCGTTGGTGCTTTATACATAAGAAAAGGTGTCGAACTTGCACCATTGCTGAATGGTGGAGAACATATGCGCGGACGCAGAAGCGGGACGCTTAATGTGCCTTATATCGTAGGAATGGGCGAAGCAATGCAATTGGCGGTTGATTATTTGGATTATGAAAATTCCTATGTGAAGAGCTTGCGTGATGAATTAGAATCCGGACTCTTAACCATTGAAGATGTGACAGTTATTGGGGATATCACACATCGTGTGCCTAACACGATTTTAATAAGCGTAAAAGGCATTGAAGGTGAAGCGATGTTGTGGGATTTGAATAAAGCTGGGATTGCTTGCTCGACAGGAAGTGCTTGTGCGAGCGAGGATTTAGAGGCCAATCCGATAATGGTCGCTGTGGGCGCGGATAAAGAGTTAGCACACACGGCTATTAGAATCTCTTTAAGCAGATTTAACACGAAAGAAGAAATCACATATACGCTTGAAGCATTTAAAAAAGCGGTCGAGCGATTACGCAATATTTCAAGCTCATACAGTTTATAAAAGGAAAAATAATGGCAAAGAATGATTTAATAGGCGGTGCGCTTTGGGACGCATACAGCCAAAAAGTAAGCGAGAGAATGGATAATCCCACACATTTAGGGGTTTTAACACAAAAAGATGCGGATGAGAAAAATGCCAAGCTAATAGTTGCTGATTACGGCGCAGAATCTTGTGGTGATGCGGTTAGGCTGTATTGGCTTGTAGATTCTAATGATGTGATTATTGATGCAAAGTTTAAGAGTTTTGGCTGTGGCACGGCTATTGCAAGCTCTGATATGATGGTAGAACTCTGCCTTGGTAAAAAGGTGCAAGATGCAGTAAAAATCACTAATCTTGATGTGGAGCGAGCCTTGAGAGATGATCCTGACACGCCAGCTGTGCCGGGGCAGAAAATGCACTGCTCAGTTATGGCATATGATGTGATTAAAAAAGCTGCTGGAATATATCTAGGCAAGAGTGAAGAGGATTTCGAAGATGAGATTATCGTATGCGAATGTGCGCGCGTAAGCCTCTCTACGATTAAAGAAGTCATTCGCTTAAATGATCTAAAAACTATCGAAGAAATTACAAACTACACCAAAGCCGGAGCGTTTTGTAAAAGCTGCATTAAACCCGGTGGACACGAGAAGAGGGAATATTATTTAGTAGATATTTTAGCGGATGTGCGCGCAGAAATGGAGCGCGAAGCCCTCAAAGAAAATATCGCTAAAAATGCCAGTGGTAAGCTAGTATTTAAGGATATGACAATGGTGCAAAAAGTAAAGGCTATCGACAAAACCATTGATGAAAGTATCCGCCCGATGCTTATGATGGATGGCGGGAATATGGAGATTTTAGATATTAAAGATACAAGCGATGGGCACATAGATGTATATATTCGCTATATGGGCGCGTGCAATGGGTGCGCTAGCGCCTCTACAGGCACACTTTTTGCCATTGAGAATGTGTTGCAAGAGAGGCTGGATTCGAGTATTAGGGTATTACCAATATAAATTCTTAAGGTTCAAATTTGGATTCTAGGATTTCAATAAGCTAGAATCCAAATCATTCAAAAGGTTCTAGCTACTATCACCTTTGTGAAAAAAGCTCGCAAGATAAAAATAATTTAGAATCTTTATCTATTTGCCAAGATAAAGTCTTTTAAAGTTTATAGATTATTTTGTAGATTTTTTGATTATAGAATCTAGGATTCCGTTAATAAGCTTTGGAGCGTTTTCTTCTCCATAGATTTTTGCAAGCTCAATTGCCTCATTAATCACGACAGGAGAATCTGTATTGGTGTATAAAATCTCATACGCTCCAAGTCGCAAAATGCTTTTTTCCATCCCGCCTAATCGATTAAATTCCCATTCTTTAAGGTTTGATTGGATTATCTCATCAAGCTTGCTAAGCTCATTTATGGTGCCATTAAAAAGCGAGAGTGCAAAATCTTGTTGTTTATTTCTGATTTTTTTCTCTTGCAGAATTAAAATAGCATTTGTGCCAATGTCTTTATTGCCAACTTCATATGCGTATAAAAGCCCTATAACAGCCTCTCTGGCTTGAGATCTTGTCGCCATAAGCCCTAACTAAAGTGCCTTATATAAGCTCATTAACTCAATAAGAGAGTTCATTGCTTCAAAGCCTTTATTCCCGGCTTTTGATCCGGCGCGCTCTATGGCTTGCTCGATGTTATCGGTTGTCAAAATTCCGAAGCTAACGGGCGTTTGGTATTTTAAAGTTGTATTAGCGATACCCTTTGTCGCTTCTGCACTTACATAATCAAAATGAGGCGTGCCACCGCGGATAATAGCACCTAGCGTGCAGATTCCATCATATTTTTTCTTAGATAAGATTCTATCAAGCACAAATGGCACTTCATACGCCCCGGGCACTAAGATTAAATCTAGATTCTTATCGTCCCCATTATGGCGCAAAAAACTATCGCGCGCACCCTCAATGAGTCTATCCGTGATTATGTGATTAAAGCGAGAACAAATAATTGCGACCTTTTCGTCTCCATTTAATAAGATTTTGCCTTCAAAAGTTTTCATTTTGACTCCTTTATGATTTCTTGGATTTGGAAAAGTTGTGAAATAAGTGGTGCAAGATTTTGCGTTTTAATCATATTTGTGCCATCACTTAAGGCATTTTTAGGATCATAATGCGTCTCGATAAAATACCCATCCACGCCCACTCCAGCAGCAGCCCTTGCCAAATATGGTGCAAAAGAGCTATCCCCGCTACTTTTCCCTTTAGCACCTCCGGGCATTTGCACGCTATGGGTTACATCAAAAATCACAGGCGCAAATTCTCTCATAATCACTAAAGAGCGCATATCTACAACAAGATTCCCATATCCAAAGCTAGCACCCCGCTCAGTTAAGCAAATATCATATTTGCTAGATTCTGCATAACTCGCACTCTTTCCACCGCGTGTTTTAATCGCTTTTAGTGCGCTGTATTGCATATCTTTAGGGTTCATAAATTGCCCTTTTTTGATATTGATTTTAGCCTTTGTGCGTGCCACAGAGGTGATTAAATCTGTTTGCCGACATAAAAATGCTGGAATCTGGATGACATCAGCGACTTGCGCGATCGCGCCCGCTTGGTGTGATTCGTGAATATCGGTTATAATTTTATATCTAAATTCTTTTTTTATAGAATCTAGCATTTTTAGCCCTTCATCAAGCCCGGGTCCGCGGTAGCTCTCTAAACTCGTGCGATTCGCCTTATCAAAGCTCGCTTTAAAATAAAATTCAATGCGCTTATCTTCGCTAAAAATTGCTAATTCATTCGCGATTCTTTTTAGCTGCTCTTGGCTCTCAATTACGCAAGGTCCGCAAAATAAAATCATCTTATCCTCTTAAAAAGCAATAATTTATTAAATTAGCATTATAT
Organism: uncultured Helicobacter sp.; assembly: GCA_965120395.1. Taxonomy (GTDB): domain Bacteria; phylum Campylobacterota; class Campylobacteria; order Campylobacterales; family Helicobacteraceae; genus Helicobacter_B. The sequence goes on along the minus strand of CBCPND010000036.1, from coordinate 11,263 downwards.
CAACTTATGTTAAAAACTTATTTTTTATCTTTCAAAATAGGTTTAAATTCGCGTGTGATAAGGTTGTAATTTAGAATCTCGCCTGTTTCGATGATGTAATACCAGCCATAAATTCTAATATCACCTCGATCAAAGCGCTCCTCAACAAATGGATAACTCATTAGATTCTCTAATTGCTGTTCGATGTTGATTTGCTCTGTAAGCCAGATGCGCTTGGATTTGGAATTTGGTTTTAGATTCTCAACTTTGCTTTTAACGGGATCTAAAAGCTTTAGCCATTTTTTCACATAAGGTGTTTGCTCAAGCACTTTTGGTTGCTCATAAATCATTGAGCAAGCCCCGCAATTACTATGCCCGCAAATGATGATGTTTTTAATCTCTAAGATATTTAGCGCATATTCAATTGCTGCAGTTGTTGCAAGATAGCCTTCTCTGAGATTCTGAGATTCTTTATAAGGTGGGACAATATTGCCCATATTGCGCACGACAAATAAATCACCAGGCTTTGTGTTTGTAATTAAATTTGGCACAACTCTAGAATCCACGCACGAAATAAAAAGCGTGTGTGGATCTTGACGCTTTTTTAGGCTTTCATAAAGTTCTTTATGTGCGTTAAAATCCTCTTCTTGGAATTTAAGCGCACCTTCGAATAATTCTCGCATTCTTGCTCCTTGAATAAGATGTAATTTTACCCTCTAAAATTTAAAAGATTTTAAATCAAAAAGCGCACTTAGCGTTGAAATTAGATTTAAGATGTGTGATGGATAAATATATTGCGGGTAAAATATGCAAAATTGATGATATGGATGAGTTTTTGGGTATAATTGCCGCATTTTATTGGGGGTTTGCAATGGATTTGATGAGAGAATTTTTAGGATTTGGTGTAGCTGGAAATTTTGCCAATCATTTAGAGCAAGCAGGCGAAGCAGATGATTTTGCAGATATTATAAGCGATGAGAAAGATGAGCCAAAAGGGATTTTTCCATTTTATATCCCAAGAAGCAAGACGTATTTGGGACGCTTTTGTATTTGTAATGATGAGATTATCTTGCCTGAAAATAAAGAGCTAAAAGTCCAAGCAGAGCCAGAAGTTGGGCTTGAGTGCGAGATTATCTATGATAATTATAGGGTGGCTCAAATTAAACCTTTGTATTTTATGGCATTTAATGATGCTTCTGTGCGCAATGATCGTAGCGCGATAAAGCTCTCACAAAAGAAAAATTTCTCAATTGGTTCTAAAGCGATTGGGCATAAAAAGATTCCTATTGATGTGTTTGAAAAGGGTGGAATCTGCGATGATTTCTCAATAGCTTCTTTTATAGAATCTAATGGGTTTTTAGAATTTTATGGCGAAGTGAGCCCCTTAAATGGATATAGTTATTTTTACTCAAAATTGCTTGATTGGATGGTTTTAAAGTTAAACACGCAGCAAGATTTTTCAGTGCCAGATTCTCTAGGAAATATCTTACAAGAATCGCAATACCCAAAACACGCGCTTTTTGCCATTGGTGCGACTCGATATATGCCACAAAATGAAAAAAGATTCTTACAAAGTGGCGATAGAATCATAATTGTTGTGTTTAACCATAAACAATATAGCCTAAAAGATATTCAACTTATTGCCTCGCAAGATTGCATACCTTCGGATTTAGAAGACATTTCAATTATCAATCAAAAAGTCGTTTTACAATAATTTTATTCATTGCGTAAGACATTTAGCGCATCAATCTTTGAAGCTTGCCTTGCTGGATAATAAGACGAAAGACACACAATGCAAACCGCACCAATTATCGTCGCGCAAAAATCAAGAGGCAATAAAGCAAGTGGCAAATGGCTAAAGCCATAAACATCCGCTGGCAGATCAATAATTGGGAATGTTTGCAGCGCCCACATCACGATAAACGCCATTATCACGCCAAAAATTATGCCTAAAATCCCAATGCTAGCACCAAGATAAAAAAAAGTCTTTTTAATTTCTTTTTTACTCGCACCGAGGCTTAAAAGTAGCGCAATTTCCTTGCGCCTATTCATCACAACCATTAAAAGTGAGCTGATAATATTAAGGCTTGCCATAAGGATAATTAGCATTAAAACAATAAAAAGCACATTTTTTTCTAAGTTCATCGCGGCAAACAAATTGCTATTGCGTTGCCACCAGCCTTCAAGCGAGACATTATGAATGCCTTTAGATTCTAAAAACTCCCGTATGGTGTGAATATCTCTCATTGGGTCTTTTGAAAAGATATGTATTCCATCATACACACCTTTTGGCATATTTTTAATGATGGCAAGTGCTTCAAGATTGACATACATATACGCAGAATCATATGCGCTAATCCCAGAGCTAAACGATCCTTGCAAATTAAAGCGCTTTGTAATTGGGCTTAGCACAAGTCCTGTGGGTTCAAGCTTTGTAAAATAGAGCATAATCTTATCGTGCGTAGCTAAGAAGTGTTCATTAACCAAACTCTCGCCAATGATAATGCTAAATTTATCATTTATGAAATTTTCTAAAACATCGCTAGATTCTATTGTTTTAGCAAATATGGGGTTGATTTTAGCTTCTTTTTTGGGATTGACTCCAAATAAGATTGCCGCATCCATTTTGCCATTGATTCTAGCGACTGCTTGAGAGTAGATATAAGGGCTAAAGCTAAGATTTGGGAAGTTTGCTTCAAGCAAAGTAACTAATTCGCTTGAGATACTACCTCTGCTCAGTGGATGTAAAGTTAGCGGATAGCTCATCACAAAAAGACGTTTTTCAAACTCCTTGCTCATCCCATTCATAATTGCCATTGCCACAATAAGCACCATCACGCCAATGCTAATGCCCAAAAACGCCAAAATCGCAGTGATTGATATAAAAGGCTGGCTTTTATCAAAGCGTAAAAATTTGCGATGCAAAAATGATGTAAGGTTTTTATTTTGCATTATCTTGCTAACATTCCTTTTTTGGGACCACTTTTACCGTGACAGAGTTTGTATTTTTTACCGCTTCCACAAGGACAAGGATCATTGCGCGAGATTTTAGTAGGTTTGGCATTTGACTCACTAGATTCTCGATTATAATTAAGCTCAAATTCCAAGGGTCGCATCTCGTGGATCATTTCTTGTGCTTGCTGCGCTTCTTGGAATTGCGGGCGGATTAGATGCAGGGTTTTAATGGCTTGTATTTTGATTTGTTCAACTAGTTCCAAAAAGAGATTATAGCTTTCTTTTTTATACTCAACAAGAGGATCTTTTTGATTATATCCACGCAGACCAATGCCCGTTTTAAGCGCATCCATCGCATACAAATGTTCGCGCCACAAACTATCTAGAATCTGCAAATAAATTAATCTTTCAATTTCGTTACGCTGCTCTTGTGAGAAGTTTGCCATTTTTTGTTCATAATCTTTTGTTAATTCTGTATTTATGAATTCCTCGATTTCAAGAGTATTAAGCACTTTTGCTTCATCTTTTTTAAGCACAAACCCAAACTCCTCTTGAATCACACCAACAATCGCATCTATGTTAAGCTCGATAGAATCTTCTTCTTGGAATCTAATCTTGTTAATCGTCTGAGAAATCGCTAAAGCTCTATTATCTCGGATTCTATCGCTAATATTGTAAGCAGAATTCAAAAGTTCATTTCGGAACTTATATACCGTTTTACGTTGCTCATTTGCGACATCATCATATTCTAGCAAGTGTTTGCGCGACTCAAAGTGTAGATTCTCAACCTTTTTTTGCGCATTTTGCACAGAGCGCGTAACAAGCCTAGATTCTATGTGCTCGCCTTCTTGTAATCCAAGCTTTTCCATAATGCCCTTAAGCTTATCACTCCCAAAAATGCGTAGCAGAGAATCCTCAAGACTCAGATAAAACTGACTCACACCCGGATCGCCTTGCCTGCCAGATCGCCCGCGAAGCTGATTATCAATGCGCCTTGATTCGTGTCGCTCTGTGCCAATGATATAAAGCCCGCCAAGTTCTTTAACTTCATCATTGATTTTAATATCAACCCCACGTCCAGCCATATTTGTCGCAATTGTAACCGCGCCTTTTACGCCGGCATCTTTGATGATTTCGGATTCTTTTGTGTGTTGCTTGGCGTTTAGCACGGTGTGAGGGATTTTCGCCTTTTTAAGCAAATCGTGTAGAATCTCGCTTTTTTCGATACTTGCCGTCCCCACCAAAACAGGCTGACCTTTAGTATATAGTTCTTTGATTTTTGTAATCACGGCATTAAATTTCTCTCTCTCGCTCTTATAAATTAAATCATTTAAATCTTTGCGCTGTACTGGCAAGTTTGTAGGGATTGAGACAACCTCAAGATTATAAATCTGTAAAAACTCGCTTGCTTCAGTTTGCGCTGTACCTGTCATTCCTGAGAGTTTGTCATAAAGTCTAAAGTAGTTTTGGAATGTGATGTCTGCAAGCGTTTGACTCTCTTCTTTAATGCTGACTTTTTCTTTGGCTTCTAGGGCTTGATGAAGTCCTTCGCTAAATCGTCGCCCTTCACTTAATCGACCCGTAAATTCATCAACAATGATTACTTCGCCACCTTGCACGACATAATCTTTATCTTTGAAAAAGAGATAATTTGCCTTTAAGGCTTGATCTAAATGATGTGATAGTGCGGCATTTTCGATGCTGTAGAGATTTTCGACTTTAAATAACTCTTCTGCTTTTTTAATTCCATCTTCGGTAATGAGGATGACTCGATTTTTTTCATCGATGGTGAAGTCCTTCTCTGCTTGCATTTTCTTAGCGATGCTATCTGCACTTTGATAGTTCTCCATTTTACGATTCACAGGACCTGATATTATAAGAGGTGTGCGTGCTTCATCAATCAATATAGAATCCACCTCATCAACGATTGCAAAAAAATGATGTTTTTGAACTTGAGATTCCAAATCGTATTTCATATTATCACGCAAATAATCAAAGCCAAATTCATTATTCGTGCCATATACGATATTTTTAGCATATACTTCTAAACGCACATTATCATCTTTCAAATCTGAAGTAATAACCCCAACGCTATATCCTAAAAACTCATACAAAGGCGCCATTTCATTTGAATCGCGATTTGCAAGGTAATCATTGACCGTTACGATATGCACGCTTTTTTCACACATCGCATTTAATGCCACAGCCAAGGTTGCAACAAGCGTCTTTCCCTCACCCGTTTTCATCTCGGCTATCTTGCCATCATTTAAAACCATACCCCCAATCAATTGCACATCAAAATGGCGCATTCCAAGTGTGCGCACGCAAGCCTCGCGCGTAATTGCAAAGCTCTCTTCAAGCACAGAATCTAAACTTGCGCCATTTTTTACACGCTTCTTTAAGTCTTCAAATGCGCTTTTTAGTTCATCATTGCTCATTTTTTGGTATGTGGATTCTAGGGCGTTAATGTTTTGGACGCGTTTTTGGTATTTTTTTAGGAGTTTTTCATTTCTTGTGCCAAGGATTTTCCCTACAATGCTTCGTATCATAAAAATGCCTTATTTTTAAACTGATTTGCAATTATAGTATAAATATCTTAAAATTTATGGACACTTCGTCAAACAAGCTGATAAATGCAGACAATACAAGCTAGAGTAAAAGGGGCACGAGGGCAGATTATAGAATCCCACTCTTTTGAAATTTAAAATTGAATGTTATATAATTCAAAATAAACTTTGTCTAAGGATTGGAATGTCTATAGAACCTTTTTTAATGCTTAAAGCCTCTGCTGGAAGTGGCAAGACTTTCGCACTCACGATTCGTTATATTAGCCTACTTTTTAGCGGGGCGACACCCGGCGAGATTCTTACTATTACCTTCACAAAAAAAGCCACCAAAGAAATGCAAGATCGCATTAAGAAGGCGCTTTATGAGATTGCAAACTCTAAGCAATGCCAAGAATCTATCTTTTTAGATGCCTTACTGAAAGAAGGATTCTCAAAAGAGCATATCATCAAGCAAGCTCCTAGAATCTATGAGGAATTTTTGGTCAGTAATACGCGGATTTCTACAATTGATTCTTTTGTTAATATGGTGTTGCGTAAGTTTTGCTGGTATGTGGGATTAAGCTTGCAGTTTCAAAGCGGGAGTGCAAAAAACACCGATAAGATTACAGAACTTTTTTTGCAAAATATTGATAAGCAAGATTTTTTTCAATTTTTAGTGCGTGTATGTGCGGATTTGAGGCTAGATTTTAGTGCTTTTGAGGCATTTGTCAAAAAGTGCTATGGCGATAAGATTTATTTCTCAAATGAGACTCTACAAGGATCCTCAAGGCAACCTGCAGAAATTAAGGCTATGCAGAGTTCTATAAAGGCACTAGAAAACAAGATTCTAACACAGCTTTGTGTGCTTAAAAGTTGGCTCTTAGAGCAGGGCGTTTCTCAAGGTGCTAATGCCATCAAGACAGAATCTTTTTATGAAGTCCTTAATGCAAGAACGACTTGGCTTGAGAAAGGTCGCAAATATAGGGATTTTAAAATTTTGCGCGAAAATGATAATCTAGGAGATATTTTTGATGAAAAATTAGCATTGATAAGGGCTCTTTTTTATCAGTATTTTCAAATGCGTGAAAAAATTATTTTTAGTTACATTGCCCTTGTGGTGCGAAGTTATGAGCAAGCCAACAATGCTTGCATTCGCAAGGATCAAAAGCTTGATTTTAATGATTGCAATATCAAAGCCTATGATCTTTTGGCTTTGGGAAAAGGGCTTTGCGGACTTGATCCGCTGTTTTTTTATTTTCGGCTTGATAATAAGATTAATCATATTCTCGTAGATGAGTTTCAAGACACAAACCCAATGCAGTATGCGATTTTAAAGCCACTTATTGATGAGATTAAATCAGGAGTTGGGCAGAGGGATAAGTTTCGTAGTGTGTTTTTTGTCGGTGATGAGAAGCAAAGCATTTATAGATTCCGCGGGAGTGATAGCGGGATTTTCACAAAGGCTAAGGAGGGAATGAAAATTGAGAATCTAAAATATAATTGGCGGAGTTTTGGGAATGTGCTAGATTTCATCAATGATGTTTTTAGCAAAATCTATCAAAAGTATGAGCCTCAAAAGCTACCACCATCAGATTCTGCAAGTCTTGCAAATAAGGGGTTTGTGAATGTCAAGCTCACACAAGATGTGCCCCAAGAAGTATTAAGAAGTGTAAAGGAACTTTTAGATTCTAAGGTCAATCCAAATGAAGTGGCGATTTTGTGCTTTAAAAATGATGATGGGGCTGAGGTTTATGCTACACTAAAAGAGCATTTTGAGAAAGAGAAGCGCAAAATTGATATTGTGTTTGAAGAGCGTAAAAATGCCTTGCAAAAGCGTGGTATAAAAGCCTTGGCAAGCGCACTTAGCTTTTTATCCAAATCTCAAAAAGCCCTAGATTCTATAAACCTTATAGCAGAACCTGCTATGGATGCAAACCCCATCCATCAAGCCCAAGAATCGAGTAAAAAAGCACAGAAATTTTTCTTATATGATTTTTTGAAGCTTTGCGGATTTGAGGTATTTAACATTAAAGATACACAGCTAGATAATCTTAAAAAAAGACTTTTAAATTGCTATGATGTGCTACCGCGAAAATGTATTTTAAAAGTGATGCAAGAATTTGAGATTTTTGATAAAAGTGCGCAATTGTTTTTGCAAAATAGCATTGCTTATAAGAGTATTGATGAGTTTTTGGCGGATTTGGAGTATATAGAGTGGAATCTGCCAAAAGAAGCCCATCAAGGATTAAAGATTATGACGATTCACAGCTCAAAGGGGCTTGAGTTTGAGTATGTGATCGTGTGTGATAGGCTTTCTAAGAAAAGACCCAATGATGATAAAATTATCTTTGGGCGCGAAGGCGAAGCGTTTGTCAAAGAGAGCAATCGCGATGTGTTTGATGAGGAATTTAGACAAGCCGAGCAATATCACGAGCAAAAAGATGAAGAAGAGGAAAATAATGTGCTTTATGTGGCTTCTACGCGAGGCAAAAAAGGGCTTATCATTGTCGCAAAAAATGAACTGTATGCATCAGGAGATAAAAAAGGTCAATTAAAAAGTGCCTTTAAGCCCATACTTGAACATATTCAAGAAAAAATGACTAATAATGAATTGCGCATAGGCGAGATTATTCCATCATCCAAAGAATCTATAATAAAAAGCATCAATCCAACACTGCTTAAACAGCAGAGTTTTGGCAAGCAAGAAATAGAGATTATAAGTGAGGATTTGTATAATTTACGCGCCATTGATATTAAAAACATTTACTTCGGGCAGGCATTGCATTTGGGGCTAGAATATGCGCTTGGATTTGGCATAGATATGCAAAAGATTAGGCAGATTCTGTGCTATGCATATGGGCAAGAGAGCCTAGATTCTATTATGAAGCGCATTAGCAATTTTGGAGATGATGAGATGTTAAAAAATATCATTAAAGATAAAAGGGTATTTGTGGAATTGCCTATTTTGATAGATTCAAAATTAAGGCGGATAGATTTTTTTGCTTTAAATGACACGCAGGCTGTGATTGTGGATTATAAAAGCGGATTTGCTTCACAAGATGATCACATCAAGCAGGTTGCAAGCTATATTCAAGGTATGCAAAATATTTTGCCCAACCATAGTATAAGTGGCTATATAGCGTATGTGTGTGAAAAGACACAATGGCAAAAGGTAGAATCCTAGCTAAAGTCTTAAAGAGTTTGTTGCGCTTTATGGTTGAGGCGGTTAGTTTATAAGATAAGAGTAGCAAACTTTGTTATAATATTACCACCAAAAGCATATTTTATTTATGAGGCAGATATGATAGATAAGACTTTGCATCTTGAATTTATCAATGAAATGTCAAAAGAATTCAGAAAGGCAGAACATTTCAATGAATTTCTTGCAAATCTCAAACACGATATGCAAGTGCATTACACCACATACAAAAATAATAAAGACGCGCTTGAGACGATGCGTAAGGCACTTATAGAGTTTTTCTCACATCGAGGCATTAAAGCCATTGTGGTATTTGGTGCACAAGAGATCGATATCAAGATGTCTATAGCAAATCGAGAGCAAAATATTTATGTGGATTTTTTAGCACGCTATTTGGAGAAAAAATCCTTTCGTAACTTAACCCAAGAAGCCGACACCCAAGGTAAAAAACAATATTTTGCTGAATTATTTTTATATCTTCAAGACCATACAGACATCCAAGATGAATTTTTGTTAAAAGATATCGTGCGCAATGCACTTAAGCGCTCACTCCGACTAAATAAAAGAGATGGGCTATTTTTCAATGATTTTGAGCCTTATATTAAAAATTTTGATTTTGATTTGGTTAAAAATAATGCCGAGATTCGCGAATTTAAGAAGTCTGTCTATGTCGATACACTGCTTGATACACAAACTAAAAACCACATTCAAAAAAGCCTAAAAGGCACAGATATCGATATTTTGATCTTGCAAAGTTTGCAAAATGTGCTTGCAGACAAGCTAGATTCTCAAAAGCTTGCACCGGTGGATTTTTTCTCTGGGTTTTCGTTTTTTTATATTCGAGAACTCTCGGCGATTTTAAGTAAAATCATAGATTTTCAATTTGTAGAAAACCTTGTTAATCGCCATTGTATTGAGATTTATCGCTTTCACAAAACAGCCATTTATCAAAAGCTTGCCTTTGAGATTTTTAAACGTATGGAGCAAAATCACCAAAGTGCAAGGAGAATTGTGATGTTTTTTGATGGGTCAGAAAAGCGCGTGAATGGAATGCTATTTTACATTCCAAATATTTCTGATTCCAACTCAAGAAGCTGGAATCCTACACAAATTAATAGAATTTTAAAATCTGAATCAGGGATTAACTTCAATCTCCAACAGCTTCAACAACTCATTTCTAAAGACAAGCAAGATATTAAAAACCTTGAAGAAAAAATACGCACAAGCAAGACTCTCATCACTCAAAAAGAATCAGAAATTCGTTTTTTAAGTGAAGAGTATGAATCAAAAAAAGCACAGAGCGATAAAATGACAAATAAAGATGTCGAGACGCGCAATGCAATGACAAAAGTCATCAACTCCATTTTGCAAAAAAAGATACGACTTTTAGATGAGATTACAGAGCTCAATACTGCTATATCTACAGCACAAGAACAAAAGCGTGATAAAATCCAAGAAAGCCAAGACGCCACTCATCAAATCGATAAGATCAATAAAGAAAACAAAGTAAGCATCCAAGAATTCCAAAAACTCGTCAATGCCTTTGGATTTTGTATAGAAACCATAGTTACTGCCTTAGATGATAATGTTTAAAAAGATCGATCTTGAAGGACAGATAAAGGTCTTGTTTGGACTTATTGCGTGTGGGTTTTTGCTGATTTGTTTGACAGTTTTGCTTGTAGTGAATCATCCAATGCCTAAAGGCAATTGGGCTTCTTGCTTCATCGATATTAAATTCTTGCTTAAAAATAGTGATGAGGATAATGTCTTTTATGGCTCTTATGAAGATATCATAGCTCAAATCAATGTCAGCAAACCAACGATTGTAAAGACATTTCACCAGCTTATTGATGTAGGGCTTTTAGTGAAGGTTAAGAATAAGATTTATAAAATTCATCCAGATGTCGCCACACAAGAGCAATAGAATCTAAGGAGTAGGAGGGCAATAAAAATGGTCAGTAAAAGAAGTTTAATAATATTTGTGGCTTTGATCTTAAGCTTTGCTACACTTAATGCCGCAGAGCCTAAAATTGATGAATGCGCTGGAATGTGGAAAGAAAAATATAAAGCTGAATTTGACAAATCAAAAGAATTAAAGAAAAAATTTAAAGATTATACGAATATGCTAGAGCGAACAGAAAGTAAGGATGAAAAAGATGCAAAACAGAGAATTCAAAAAATGATGGATATGTTCAATGAAGCATTAGAATACCAAATAGAATAAACATAAAAATAGCACCACAAGGAGAAGCAGGCAGAGCATGATAGGATTATCAAAAAAATATAAAAGCAACAAACAGCAGAAAATTAGGGCTCATTGTTTTTAATAAAAATGAAATAATACAAACCAATCAAGAAACTTACAGAACCGTAAAACAAGCAATAGACAATTATCCAGAAATGGCAGATATCTTAACAGATATGGAAAGAATTCTTTTGAGTATGAATGAGGACGAATTATTTTTCTCAGGAGTTACAGGAATGTCTATTTGACAATGGTGGGCTTGTCTCAAACGAATATAAACATCTCAAACATCTTTATGAGGAGCAAAAATGAAAAACAAAACACCAAAAAATCACCACG
>CBCPND010000035.1:0-21920 GCA_965120395.1 uncultured Helicobacter sp. | reverse complement strand
ATAAAATCATTGCCTTTTAGCGATAGGATTTTTTGAATATTTTATTGTTTTTATTTTACAAATCAATATTTAATGAAAACAGAACCTAAAACAAACATAGCAAATCAGCAAATATTTTAGAATATAAAGCTGTATAAAAATTTAAATGTTTGCTAAATTCATTAATTCGTAGTTTATTTGGCAATTATCGCCGTGATAATCCATCTTAAAATTCAAAGTCATAATTACTTCAAAAAATCAAAGATTTTTATTGCAACGATAAATAGAAATCTTGAAATTATAATAATGTAGAATTCATGGTTCTTTAGTTTTAGTACTTTTTTGAACCTAGTCTCTCTTGACTAACAAAACATCACTCCATAAATTCTTAACTCTATATAAATAAAATAATTAGACTAGCATAAATAAAAATTTAAACAATTTATTTATGTAAATAGATCTGTAGAGATGTATCGCTCTGCTGTGTCATTAAGCATTGCGAGGACTTTTTTATCGGGATTTTGTTTAGCAATTCTTTCTGCCACAACGACATTAGCTCCACTTGAGATTCCAGCCATAATGCCAATTTGCCCTAATCGTTTAGCCATTGCCATTGCCTCATCATTTTCAACACACTCAATAGAATCCATCACATCTTTATTGAGGATTTTAGGGATAAAATTCGCCCCTATGCCTTGGATTTTATGCGGACCTGCTTGACCTTTGCTTATAAGTGGAGAGGCTGCGGGCTCTATGCCGATAATTTGGATTTTAGGGATTTTTTGCTTAAGCACTTCCCCTACTCCACTTATTGTACCGCCTGTGCCAAACCCAGCAATGAAATAATCTAAATCCCCCTCAAATGCCTCAAAAATCTCTATCGCGGTAGTTTCTTTATGGGCTTGTTTATTTGCTGGATTCTCAAACTGGCTTGGCATAAATGCATCTTTCGTATTTTTAAGAAGCTCTAAAGCCCTATTTAATGCCCCTTTCATCCCCTCGCTTGCAGGAGTGAGCTCAAGCTTCGCGCCAAAAAATTCCATCATCTTGCGTCGCTCTATACTCATAGATTCTGGCATTACAATGATGGCTTTTAAGCCAAGATCCGCGCAAATCATCGCAAGGGAGATTCCTGTATTACCGCTTGTAGGTTCTATGATTGTGGTGTTTTTTGTGATTTTGTTATCTTGCATTCCTTGCTTAATCATCGCTAATGCTGCGCGATCTTTGATAGAATGGCTAGGGTTTAAAAACTCACATTTACCATACAAATTATTAGCTATGGCTTTAAGTCGAATTACTGGGGTATTTCCTATAAGATCTTTTATATTATCATATACTTTCATTTGGATGATCCTTTTTTTAATTTTAGCCCGGATTGAAGATTTAGGGCATTTCCTGGTAGCATACATTTACTTTATAAATACTTAAACGCATCATAATGTTAAGTCGCACTATACTTCATAGCTATATTTCATAAACAATTGAGATTCTCTTACCAAGCATAAGTTATATTCACTCCATAAATCCCCCCCCCCATTACATCTGCACCGATTTCTGGAGTTAGCATAAATCTTCTTGGCTTATATGGAGTGGTGAAGACCCAAGCCCAGCCCCACGCGATCGCACTGCCTGCCAAAACCTGCCAAATCGTATGTTTGCGGGCATAAACTCTTGAAGCATCAGTTAAGATTCCAAGTCCAATCATAGGCAATGCAGGCTTCCAACCATAGCGATAAAACACAAATCCTGCTGCGCTAAATGCGCCTCCAGCGTGCCCGCTTGGCATTCCTTTATAATCATCACAACAAGGACGTTTAGAGAATTCGACATTATAACCGTTATTATGCGCCCACTGAAAGCCCTTTTTAATGACCTCTATCGTGCCTTGTGTAACCAAGCTTCCTGCAACCAACTGCAATGCTCCCTCATAATCTTTCATTCCCATACTAACGATTAAAACACCAAATGGAGCAAGAGTTAAGATATCTCCGAGCTTTTCAAATTCACTCTCACGTGCATAAAGCTGACACGAGATAAGCACTGCCAATACAATATACTTAAATTTTTGTATTATCATAAATTTTTAATATTTAACTTATACTTAAATTACCTGCTTTTTGACATTTCTCACAAATAACAAAAAGGCGCATATCGTGACTAACTAATATTGCTTTTTGCGCGGTTGCAACTTGAAGTTGGCGAGATTCTATCTCTTTATCAACAAACTCTTTTATATCTCCACATTGCAGGCAAATAATATGATCGTGATGCTCTTTGGCAGCAATCTCATATCGCTTCCCATTTTTACTAGGCTCAAGGGCTGTGATAAAGCCCTCTTTTTCTAAAAATCCTAAAATCCTATACACTGATGAAATACTTGTAGATTTATCTCTAATGCGTAATTCTGAGGTAATCTCCTCGGGGCTTAAATGTGTGCCACTTTTATAGAGCGCAGCTATGATCTCTTCGCGCTGTTTGGAATTTTTAAGTCCTTTTTGTCGAATAGAATGTCTTAATCGCTTTAAGATTGACTCTAAAGTCTCAAGTCTATTTTTCATAGATTCTCCTTATTTGAAGTTTAAGCCTGATTCCTGTTACAAACAAACCACTCACACTTGGAATCATATGGAATACAAAAGTTTATAAAGCGATAATTTTACCAAAAACATTGATATTTACTATCATTTTTTTATCTATCATTTTGATATATAAATTGATATTGCACAAAGAAGAGATGCGACATTTTTGCTTAGAATTTGTTGCTTTTATCAAGTTTTAAAGGTTAATGCAAGGTTGATAAAGATAAAATCATATTGATTTAAAAAATATGTAGGAGCAGAATTTTATGTTTGGAAATTCGTCAAATAACTCAAAGCTTACAGAACAGCAAGAAACAGAGTTACAAAAGCTAAGACAAGAAGTAGAATATTTTAGAAAAATTGCGATGTTTTCCACAAAAGAAAGCGTTATAGGCATTAAAGATGGCGAGGTTGTATTCAAAAACAATGCGGCAAGTGAAATGCGTGAGTTACAAGAAGTCGTAAGCAACCTCAACCCGGAGACACAAGAAGTGACTACACATCATTTTTCTTACAGTGTGAAATCTTCCAATATTGATGGCGTGCAATTTTATATACTAAATGAGATTAATCTACGTTACAACACAGATGGATTAGATTTATTTGCTACATATAATAAAAGCCTTACAGAAGGTGTTACAGGCACCCAAAAAGCTTTACAAGAAATTATCGAAGAAACTATGGAACTCTCCCAAAAAGCTGCAACTGGGGAAGAAAACGGGTCGCTTATGGTCGAGAAAAGCACGGTAGCAGAAAGCAATATCAACTCTCTTTATGAAAAAACACAAAATGCCACAGAACTTGTTGCTTCACTTGCACAAAGAAGTAATGAAATCACAAATGTCGTATCACTCATTGATGATATTGCTGAACAAACAAATCTCCTTGCACTTAATGCCGCGATTGAAGCAGCGAGAGCTGGAGAGCACGGAAGGGGTTTTGCTGTAGTTGCTGATGAAGTGCGCAAACTTGCAGAAAAAACCCAAAAAGCTACAAAAGAAATTGCCATCGTTGTAAAATCTATGCAACAAGAAGCGAGTGATATCCAAACAAGCACGGAACAAACCTTACAGCTCACACAAGAAGTTAAAACTGATATTGATGAAATTACCACAATGTGTGTGCAAACAACAAAAATCAATGAGGTCGCTAAATATACCATTGAGATTCTTGTTTATCGCATATTTGCCACACTTGCTAAACTTGACCATACTATCTATAAACACAATCTCTACGCGTTTATATTTAAGGTTAATCAAACTTTCAATCAGGTGCCTCATACAAACTGCAGACTTGGTAAGTGGTATTTTGAAGGTGAAGGTAAGACGAACTTTAGTCATACAATTGGCTATAAAAATCTCGATGCTTATCACGCAGGCGTGCATAACGAGGCAAATTCGTTAGCACAATCACTGACAGATAGTGTCCCTGCCAAATCTCATATTGATTCTAAAATATCTTCAATGGAAGAGAATTCTCAAAACGTTATGGGATGTATTGATCAGATGCTGGATGAAAAATTAGCTCAAGTTCAAAACCGCATAAAAGCAGCTCTTGATGAATCAGCAGAAGAACACAATCATCAAGAATTAGATGCAACACAAGAACATCAAGGGAAATAACACCAAGCCCATTGGTGTTTTATGTGGAATGCTTAAGAAAATTATCCTTTCTTGTCTTATCGTCGGTGTGGCAAGTGTCGTGATATATCTTGTTATGCTTTATATTGATTTAAGTGCAGATGTTACAAAACTTAAAGATTATAAGCCAAAGCTCGCCACACAAATCTATGATCGCAAAGACCGCCTCATAGCCAATGTCTTTGATACAGAGTTTAGATTCTATGCAAAATTTGATGAAATCCCTCCTAGAATGGTTGAAGCCCTACTTGCTATAGAAGATACATTATTTTTTGAACATGGGGGCATAAATTATGATGCCATTATCCGTGCTGCGCTTAAAAACATCAAAAGCGGACGTTTTGCTGAAGGGGGTAGCACACTTACCCAACAACTTATTAAAAATGTCATTTTAACAAGAGAACGCACTTTAAGTCGCAAACTCAAAGAAGCTCTGCTTACTTTTCAAGTTGAACGCGTTTTGACAAAAGAAGAGATTTTAGAGCGTTACTTTAATGATACGTTTTTTGGGCACGGCTATTATGGTGTCAAAACGGCTGCTATGGGATATTTTAAAAAGCCTCTTTCACTTTTAAGTCTCAAAGAAATCGCGATGCTTGTAGGATTACCAAGAGCTCCGAGCATATATGATCCTACAAAAAATATCGATTTCTCTCTCTCGAGGGCAAATGATATTATACGCAGAATGTATGATTTGGGCTGGATCTCAAAAGATTTGTGTGACGCGTCTTTAGCAGAGATTCCAGATGTGTATAACCAAACATTAACGCAAAATATCGCCCCTTATGTAACAGATTTTACACTCAAGCAATTAAGTTCAATTAAAGACATTAAAACGGGTGGCTACACAATAAAACTCAACATCGACTTAGAATACCAAGCCCTAGCACAAAAAGCCCTTATAAATGGCTATCAAAATCTCCAAAGTCGCCTCCCAGCACCCCTTAAAAAACAACCAGAATCTACCCAAACAGAACAAGAAGACGATCAAAATAAACCTTATGACACTCTCAATGGCGCTATCATTGTAACTGATACAAAGACGGGTAAGATTCTAGCACTCGTAGGTGGTGTGGATTATAATAAAAGCCCTTATAATCGCGCTACTGACGCAAAGCGACAAATGGGAAGTGCTATCAAGCCATTTATCTATCAAATTGCCTTTGATAATGGTCACTCTCCAGCGACGAAAGTCCCTGATGCCGCAAGGAATTTTAATGAATGGAAGCCTAAAAATGTAGATGGAGGCTTTAGGGGAATGGTTACTCTCCATAATGCTTTGATGTATTCTCGGAATCTAGCTACTCTTAATATCGCTCAGCTTGTCGGGGCTAAAACCATTTACAGAGAGCTTTCACGTTATGGATTTAGTAATTTTGATAATGATATGACTATTGCGATTGGAAGCTTAAATGCCACTCCAATTCAAGTTGCTAGAGAATATTCTATCTTTTCAAATTATGGTATAAGGGCTGAACCAATGCTTATAGATTCTGTGATTGATCTTGAAGGCAATGTATTCTCATTTGACATTGAAACGCAATTCATTACCTCTCCAGAGCAAAGCTTCCTTACTACATCCATATTACGAGATGTTGTTACAAGTGGCACAGGTAGGCGTGCAAAGGTAAATAACATCGAAGTAGCAGGCAAGACTGGGACAACTAATAATAATGTGGATTTATGGTTTTGTGGTTTTACGCCAGACATACAGGCTATTATTTGGTTTGGTCGTGATGATAATAAGCCTATTGGAGAACATATAGGGGCGAGTTCTATAGCTGCGCCAGTGTTTGCAGAATTTATCAATAATGTTTTTAGAATCAATCCAACAATGAGGAAAAAATTTCTTGTGCCCGCAAACATCAAATCAAACACAATCAATAATCAAATATTCTATTACACAACCACTTCACCTTTACCCAAAAATAACGAACGCACCGGAGAAAATAAACTTTTAGGCGATATCTTTTAGTTAAAAACATTTTTATATAAAACACGATACAATGCTAAAAGTTTTATGCTTATAAAGGTTGAAAATGAGATTAAAATTAGCGCGCATTCCGCACATTGCCAATAAAATTGCCCTTGATTTATATAACTCAAAGCTAGCCTCGCTTAAAGTGCCACTAGAGACTTTAGCAAAGGTTGCTAAAGATATTTTAGAAGAGGATTGTAAAAAAGAATTTCATCTTGATCAGCAAGCCCAAGAGCTTGTAGAAAAAAACCAGCAAGAAGTAGAATTTTTAGGCGTTGATGAGAGGCGATTGTTTTGGATGATTAAAAAGCAGCTCGCAGAAGAAGAACACTTTTTATTGCAATGGGATGACAGGTATAATGCCCTTTCTCACACTATTTTAGATATAATGCTAGATAGACAATACATCAGTTTTAATGTCAATAAAATCCGCATAAAAAACATAATCTTTAAAGCAATCGATAGCTATTCAAAACTAAATGACAGCATTCACGAAGAGGTAATGCAAAAAATCAAAAACTATAAACGAAAGATTCTGGTAGGCACAGATGAATATGATATTATTTATGAGAGGCTATATAATGAAGAGCTTCATAAAAAAGGTTTTAGCCAATGAAAGATGTCTCTATCTACCTTGCAAATGGACTTTACTTCAAGACAAAAGCATTTAGCGGAGATACAACAAGCGTTGGTGAAATTGTCTTTAATACCTCATTAACAGGCTATCAAGAAATAATAACCGATCCAAGCTATTGCGGGCAGTTTATTACCTTTACAATGCCTGAAATTGGGATTGTCGGCACAAATGAGCAAGATTGCGAAAGTAATGGCATTTTTTGTAGTGGCGTAATTGTGCGCCATTATGAAGATTTACCTTCAAATTTTAGATCCAATCAGTCTTTAAAAGCGTTTTTAGATTCTCATAATATTTTAGGAATCTGTCAAATTGACACGCGTTTTATTACAAAAATGATTCGCCAAAATGGCGCAATGATGATGATCGCTTCAACGCAAATCCACGATAAAGAAAAGCTTTGCGAAATGCTTTCAAAATCAACGCCAATCGAACTTGAAAACCACACGCAAAAAGTCTCAACTAAAAAGCCTTATACGCATAATTTTGGAATCTTTGATTTTAACCTTATGGATTATCAAACGCCCAATACGACGCATAATATTATCGCAATTGATTTTGGCATCAAGCGTAATATCTTAAATGAGCTTGCAAATGTCGGACTAAAGCCAAAGGTTATGCCTCACACTTTTAGCGCACAAGAAATTGTAAATCTTTATAAAAGTGGCGAAATTGAAGGTGTGTTTTTATCAAATGGTCCGGGTGATCCAAAATTCTTAAAACCACAAATTGAGCAAATCAAGATTCTAATAAAAGCCAAGATTCCGATGTTTGGAATCTGCCTTGGACATCAACTTTTATCAATCGCTAATGGCTATCCTACACACAAGCTTAAATTCGGGCATCACGGTGGGAATCATCCTGTTAAAAATCTCCTTACAGATTCTGTAGAAATCACCTCACAAAACCACATCTACTCAATCCCGCAAGAAATCACAGACATAGCCCAAGTTACGCATATAAATTTGTTTGATAACACGATTGAAGGTGTGCGCTATAAAAATGCGCCGATTTTTTCAGTCCAGCATCACCCCGAAGCAAGCCCAGGACCAAAAGAATCTACAATGCTTTTTATGGAATTTGCAAAACTCATTAAAGAAAACAAAAGAGCTAAACACCAAAATGCCAAAATCTAAGCGCACAGATTCTAGCACCACTAAAAGCAAAATCTATCTATGCGCTTTTGCAAATACGGATTTAATCATATCAGCAAAGCGATATTACCAAATGGCAAGCGCTCTTGGCGTGCTTGAAGATATTTTTATCTATAATGAGTGGAATCTACACAAAGATTTTAGAGATAAAATGCAAGATAAATTCCATCAACGTGGATTTGGATATTGGAGCTGGAAGCCACAAGTTGTTTTGCAAAGTTTTGAGAAAATGCAAGAAGGTGATGTGCTTATCTATGCAGACATTGGCTGTCATTTTCATGCAGCACAAAGAGATAGGATTCTAGGATACATAAAAACCCTAAAAGCCAATGGGGGGGGGGGAATGGCTTGGGAGATTCCTTGCATTGAAAAGCATTACAATAAATCTGATTTGCTTAAATTTTTTAATGTGCTTGAAGATTCTAAAATTACAGATTCCAATCAACGTGCAGGAACACTTTTTTTCTTAGAGAAAACAAACCAAAATATCGCCATAATGAAGCAGTGGCGCGATGTATTTTATAATCACTTTAATCTTGCAGATGATACGCCCTCAAGCATTCCAAATTTAGAAGGCTTTATTGAGCATCGCCACGACCAAGCAATATGGAGCATTCTCACTAAAATCCATAACATAAAAGCATTTCCATATAACGAGTTTGAAGGCAAACAAAATCAATTTGCCATCGAAGTAAAACGCGATAAGGTTTTCTTACAGAGTCTTATCTTACCAGGATTAATAAGCGCTTTTTTAAAGTTAATATGGATTAGTGGGGCTTTTATGGCGCCAAAAATGATAAGAAAAAGATATAGATTAAGCATAAGAGCCCAAAGAAAACTAAAAAATCTCTATAAAAAAGCTAAGTAGCCCTATATAACTATGCCAATGCGTGCTTGAGCACCTCATAAATCGTGCCAACTCCTACAATCTCGATACTTTCTATAACCTCTGCTGGAATCTCACTTAAATCTCGCTCATAATTCTTAAGCGGGATGAGCACCTTTTTCACACCTGCTTTATGTGCAGCAATGAGTTTTTCTTTAAGCCCACCTATAGGCAAGACATCTCCTGTGAGTGTGAGCTCACCAGTCATTGCAATATCGCCTAAAATTGGCTTATTACACAAAATCGATCCAATCACACAAGCCATCGCAATCCCAGCACTTGGTCCATCTTTTGGCGTAGCACCTTCTGGAACGTGCAAATGCACATCATATGAGTTATATATTGGCTTTTGGGCTTTTGTCTTTTTAGGCTTTATGGTTTGATTATCGATTAAGACTTTTACCACAGAATGCGCGATTCTAGCAGATTCTTTCATAACATCCCCAAGGCTTCCTGTCAAAGCCAAATCACCTTTTCCAGATAATTTTATCGCTTCAATTTTTAGCAAATCTCCACCCACGCTTGTCCAAGCCAAACCATTCACAACACCAATGCGAGGCTTTTTTTGCGTTGGGTCAATCTCAAAGACAATCTTATCTATAAATTCTGGAATTATCTTTGGTGTAAGCTTGATTTTCTTAAAGTTAGGATTCTCTAGAATCTGTGTGGCGACTTTGCGTAAAATCTTAGCAATCACGCGTCTAAGATTTCGCACACCTGCTTCTCTCGTGTATTTCTCGATCAATATTCGCACGCTCTCTTTGCTAAATTCTATTTCTTTTTCACTTAGTGCGTGCCTTTTTAACTCTTGCGGAATGAGATATTTAAGGGCAATTTGCTCTTTTTCTTGAGGCGTGTAACTTGAAACAGAAATAAACTCCATCCTATCGCGCAAAGGCGATGGAATCATAGTTATATCATTAGCCGTAGCAATGAAAATCACTTGAGATAAATCAATACTAAAATTCGTGTAATAATCCCTAAAAGCTATATTTTGCTCTGGGTCTAGAATCTCAAGTAAAACGCTTGTAGGATCGCCTCGCAATCCTCTTGAAACCTTATCGATTTCATCAAGCACAACTACAGGATTCATCTCCTTTGCTTCTATAAGTCCTTGCACGACCCGTCCTGGCATTGCACCAATATAAGTGCGACGATGCCCTCTTAATTCATTGACATCCTCAAGCCCACCCAAAGCGATACGCACAAGTGGTCTGCCAATAGCCTTAGCAATTGAATTTGCCAAACTCGTCTTACCCACACCTGGAGGTCCATAAAAGCACAATATTGTGCCTTTAGCCTCTTTATCCACTTTATTTTTTTTGTCTTTATAATCTTTTTTGAATTTTTTAGCCTTTTGTGCGAGTAGCTCCCGCACCGCAAAATACTCAATAATACGCTCTTTTGGCTTTTTAAGCGAGTAGTGATCAAGTTCTAGCTGTTTGCGAACATTTTTAATAGATAAATTTTCCTTTGCATATTTCCCAAATGGAATCTCCAAAACCCACTCAATATAATTTTGCAAAATATTTGCATCACCACTATCTTGGTGCATTTTGCTTAGGCGATTAATTTGCTTTTGGATCTCTTTATAAGCATCTTCGCTTAAGAATCCTTTAATGGATTCTAGTTTTTGATTATATTGATCGATTTCTTCATCACGCTGTTTATCAATTCCAAGCTCTTTTTGAATCTGACGCAATTGCTCTTTTAAAAAATACTCGCGGTTTGTTTGCTCCATTTTGTTATGGACTTGGGATTTAATTTCTTTTTGGAGATTCTGGATTTGAATCTCTTCAGACACCCAATCAATAAGCATCATCATTCTCTCTTCGACATCATCACTTGCACAAAGGGTATAAGATTGCTCTTTTTTAAGGCGTAATTTAGAAGCAACAAGATCGATTATGCGATTTGGATCGCCTACATCATTGATAGTTTTTAGATGATCTGGCAGAAAATAATTACTTAAATTTGCAAGCGTATGCACCTTCTCACGCAAGACCTGAATCATTGCTTCGGTTTTATCGTGATGATAAGGTTTATAAGATATAACATCAATCAGTGCCTCAAACGGATCGTTATTCTCAATAGAGATGATTCTGCCCTTAGCCAATCCGTGAAAAAGCAGCTTCACGCGACCATCTGGAATATGCACCTTACGCACAATTGTGCCAATTACACCGACATCATAGAAATCATCCTTTTGGTCTTCTTGATTATTTTTGATGCAACTTACAAACACTAAATCATTTTGATTGAGTGCCTTTTGGGCGGCTTTGATATTACCCTCATCATAAAGAAAAATAGGTTCTATGGAGATAGGATAGATAAAATCTCCTTGTGTAATGATAGGAATAACTGCAGGGAAATTCTCAAGATTCTGTAATCGCATTGCCTACTCCATTCTCACCAATCAAATATCTTCACATACCAAGGAATATGCGATGGTGTAGCCCTTGCTTCAGATTCTAGTGCTTCATCGATTCTCTCCTGATATTTTTGCACGGCTTCTTGTTTTTTTTGCTTTTTATAAACGCGTATGATTCCAGAATTAAGCTCATTTTGCCCAAGCACAAAACGCATCTGCATTGTTTGCACTAAAGGTATATAGCGACTTTGGGGATATTTTTCTAAAAAGTCATCAAACTCTATGAGGCTTGCTGAGAAAAACTCTTGGTCTTTGCTGAAATTCTTAAGCCCATAATAGCGACTTTGAAGTTTCAAATAAGTAATATAATCCCCATTTTGCATTGTAGCGAACCGCTTTAAGTATTCATCAAAGTAAAATTCCGCTAGCAAATATTCTTCATTTTTCATATGTGCCTGCCCTAAAATCAGCATCGCTTCAGGTAAAAGCGGAGAGTTTATATGCTCACTTTGCAAAGACGCATAATAATTATCCGCACCCTCTAGATTCCCAAATTTAATCTCTTTTAAAATGCTTTGATACCAATATGCAGCGGGTTTATTAAATTCATTCTTGTCTTTCTGATCGCAAGATACAAGCAAAACACCAAGAAACACACCTAATAAAGCAATCCTTTTCATCATTAACCTTGAACATTAAAACCTTAAATTATAAGCCCGCATTATAGCCAAAAGAGTTAAACTTTGCATCAGTTTGATTGGATTTTCCCATAAATCGCTATAAAGCATAAGGAACTCTTTTTGCTTTTTGCCCACAAATACCACAATATAAGGGATCGCCAATGATGCGCGCACTTTACACCGCCACAACAGGTATGCTAGGGCAGCAGCTCCAGATTGACACCACTTCAAACAACATCGCCAATGTCAATACGACAGGCTATAAAAAGCAGCGAGCCGAGTTTAACGACCTCTTTTATCAAACGCTTCAATACGCTGGCACAGCCACAAGCGAGACGACTTTATCGCCAACAGGGATTGAAGTAGGGCTTGGCGTGCGACCCGGAGCGATACAAAAGATGTTCTCTCAAGGAAGCCCAAAAGAGACAGAAAACAACCTTGATGTAGCCATAGAAGGTAAAGGGTTTTTTCAAATTGAGCTTCCAGATGGCACGATTGCTTACACAAGAGATGGTGGATTTAAGCTTGATGATGCCGGAAATATCGTAACTGCACAAGGATATTTGCTCCAACCTCAAATCACAATCCCTCAAGATGCTACTCAAATAAACATTGGCACAGATGGCACAGTTAGTGTCGTGCAAGCAAATAATGGCACAAGCGTGGTTTTAGGGCAAATTGAGATTGCGAATTTTATAAATCCAGCGGGCTTGCACTCTTTGGGCGATAATCTTTATATCAACACGAACGCCTCAGGCGATCCAATCGTTGGAGTCGCTACGACTGAAGGCTTAGGCACGTTGCGACAAGGTTTCCTTGAGATTAGCAATGTGAAGCTTGTAGAAGAAATGACTGATCTTATCACTGGACAGCGCGCTTATGAGGCGAATTCTAAGACAATTCAGACTGCTGATGCAATGCTACAAACCGTAAATTCACTTAAACGCTAATCTTTAGTGCATAGGCTTGAATTCTAGAATCTTAAAGAATGGGGCTAATATTTTTGATGGCTCTATTAAATTATATATTGCTTTTGCGAAATAAAAACAATAAAATACTTAATTTCTATTTTGATGATAAAATCATTTAAATTTTTAAGTAGTCTCAAAAGCAAACACAAACAAGGAACAAAAATGTCTCAAATCTCAGCTTATGAAGTTTTTATACAAAAAATTCAAGAATTAAATTTAAACAATCGCAATAAAGGAACAATCTTTGAAAAAATATCCAAGCATATATTAAAAGAAAGAGATAATGCAGAGGATTATAAAGAAATTAGTCTTTGGAATGAATGGAAGCATAGAGAAAATGAGATTGATACTGGAATTGATATTGTTATTGAAACACATAGTAAAGATTTTATTGCCATCCAGTGTAAATTCCATAAAGATACGCCAGTAAGCCTTAAAGATTTATCCACTTTTTTCTCAAAACTACAAAGTGGTGTAAGAGATATTAGATTTTCCAAAGGTATAATCCTTACAACATCAAATCTCACCCAAGAAGCTCAAAAAGAAGTTAATCAAATTAGTAAAACCATTCCTATTGAAGTTCTTAGTGAGCAAGATTTTGTAGAATCAAACATTGATTGGGAAAAAATTGATATTACTCATACTGCAGAAGAATTACCCATTTCTTTAAAGAAAAAACCACGAGAACACCAAAAAGAAGCGATAGAAGCTACAAAAGATTATTTCTCCAATCCCAACAATACAAGAGGCAAACTCATTATGGCTTGTGGGACAGGTAAGACTTTTACATCATTACAGATTTTAGAATCATTAGTTAGTGAAAAAAAGGGGGGGGTAGTATTATTTTTAGCTCCTAGTATTGCGCTAGTTGGGCAAACATTTAGAGAGTATTGCACTCAAAGAAGTAATCCATTTATAGCCTGTATTGTATGTAGCGATAGTAAATCTGGTTAAAGTGATAATGATGATGTTAGCTTTGCTGAATTATCTATAGCACCATCCACAAATACACAAGATATTCTTAAATCCTATGAAAAAGCCAAAAAAGAGAAAAAACGCTTAATTATTTTTTCAACCTATCAAAGTGCCTTAAAGATTAAAGAAGCCCAGTCTTTAGGATTAGAAGAAATCGATTTGATGATTTGTGATGAGGCTCATCGTAGCGTTGGAGCGTTTTCATCTTTAGGTAAAGATGAAAGAGAAGCACTAATTGGAGATATACCCGATGAAAGTCTAAATGCTTTTACTATTTGCCATAGCGATGAACACATAAAAGCTAAAAGACGCCTTTATATGACAGCTACTCCAAGAGTATATGGCAATAGTGCAAAAAATAAAGCAAAAGAAAATAAAAACATAATCTTTTCAATGGATGATGAAGAAACTTTTGGTCAAACAATTTATACTCTAAATTTTGACACAGCCATCAAAAAAGGTTTGCTTACAGATTATAAAGTCATAATCCTAGCCCTAAAATCAAAAGATTTAGCAAGTGTAGCCAATAATGCTATCTTAAGGCTTAAGGCTGAAGGCACTAAACTTAATAATCGATTGATTGATAGTGAATTTGTTTGTAAAATCATTGGGACATATAAGGGTTTGGCTAAACAAGACCTAATCACTTTAGATTCACAAAATCAACAAGATAATGAATATAAGGATAAGTTTGATAAAACACCTTCAAAAAGAGCTATCAATTTCTGCAGGAATATTGCTACAAGCCAAAATATTACCAACTCTTTTAAAACCATTCTTAAATGCTATGATGAAGAGTTCAAGAAAAATAGCTTTAAAAACCTAGAAATTAGCATAGACCATATTGATGGAAAAATGAATGCCAAGACAAGACTAAATAAACTTGTTACGCTGGATAATCCACAAGAAAATACCTGCAATGTCTTAAGTAATGCAAAATGTTTGAGTGAGAGCATTGATGTGCCAGCCCTAGATAGTATTGTATTTTTTGATGGACGCAGTGCAATGGTAGATATTATCCAAGCAGTAGGAAGAGTAATGAGAAAATCAGAGGGCAAGGAAATAGGTTATATTATCTTGCCTATTGTTATTTCTGAAGACGAGATTAAAAATCTTGATAAAGCAGTGAATAACACAAAATTTAAAGATATTTGGAATGTATTAAAATCTCTTAGAAGCCACGACCCAAGTTTAGTCGATGAGGCTGTTTTTAGAGAAAAGATTAAAATTGTTTTAAGTGATGATACTGACCGCACAACCAATTCAAATAAACAAGATGAAGCCTTAAAAAAGAACAAAACCAAACCTTATTTGATATTATCACTCTTAATTCTTTAGCCAATGCAGTTTATAATGTAATGCCAACTAAATTAGGAGATAAAGGTTATTGGGAAAGTTTTTCAGCCAAAACTGCCAAGATTGCAGAAACACTTAATCTTAGACTAAAAGATATATTTGCTAAAAATCCTTTGATTTTAAAAGATTTTCTTAAGTCCTTAAAAACAAATATCCATAATTCCATATCCGAAGATGAAGCTATTGATATGATTTGCTCTCATATCATTACCAAACCCATTTTTGACGCAATCTTTGGTGAAGAAATAAGCAATAATCCCATAGGCAAAGCCCTAGATAATGTATTAGATAAAATTAAAGATTTAGGATTAGAAGATGAAGAAACAAGCTATCTTAATAAGCTTTACAAAAACATCAAAGAAAATGCAGACCTTGCTAAATCTCAAAAAAGCAAACAAGAGCTTATTAAAAATCTCTATGATACATTTTTTAGGACAGCTTTTGAAAAGCAAAGCAAGAAACTAGGCATTGTTTATACGCCTATTGAAAGAAATAGTAGATTTTATTTTAAAATCCACAAATGACCTCTTAAAAAAGCATTTTAATACAAGCTTTAATGATAGTTTGACGCCTTTACTGGCACAGGCAGTTTTATCACAAGACTTTTAGATAAAGATAATGCACTCATCAATGATGAAAACCTAAAAGATAAATTCCAAAATGCTATCTTTGCACAAGATATTGTGCTTTTATCCTATTATATTGCCCTTATCAATATCACCCAAACAGCAAAACAAAGAGATAACACCCTCTCTTTATTTAAAAACATTGCACTTACTGATAGTCTTGATTATCTAGAAAACAAAGCAAAAGATGAAAACTCTCTTTTCCCTGCGCTCAATGAAAACAAGAAAATCAAATCTGCTATTGAAAATCAAGAAATTAGAGTCATTGTAGGTAATCCCCCCTATTCATCAGGAGCAGAATCTGCAAATGATAATAATGCAAATATCTCACATCCAAATTTAGAAATAAGAGTCAAAGAAACTTATGGTAAAGAATCAAAGACTAATTTTGGTAGCACAACTCGTGATAGCCTTATTCAAGCTATCAGAATGGCAAGTGATAAAATCTCAGAGCAAGGTATCATAAGCTTTGTAGTCAATGGCAGCTTCATTGATTCTATTAGCGCAGATGGCTTTAGAAAATGTATTGCCAAAGATTTTAGCGATATTTATATTTTTAATCTAAGAGGAAATTCAAGAACACAATTTAAAGAAATCGCAAAAAAAAGAGGGAGGAAATGTTTTTGATACAAGAATTACTATTGCAATAATATTCTTAATTAAAGATTCCCAAGCAAAACAAAATCAAATTCATTATTATGATATTGGAGATTATCTTAGTAAAGAAGAAAAACTTCTTAAAATAAAAGAGCTAGAAAGTGCTATTCATATTCCTTTTAGAAAAATCATTCCTAATAAAAAAGGCGATTGGATTAACCAAAGAGGAGAAGATTTTGAAAAGCTTATCCCCCTAAAAAGCCAAAATGAAAATATTTTAAATGATGAAAATGCCAGAGGAATTTTTACCATAAACTCTAATGGCTTAGTTACAAATAGGGATTCTTGGGCTTATAACTTCTCTAAGCAAGCTTTAAAAAAGAATATGCAAACCTGCATTAACACCTATAATGATAATTTAGCTAAATTTAATCAAGAAGAATTTTTAAATCAACACAAGGGCATTAAAAAAGGTGATTTATATAAATATCTTACAGATAAGAGCAAAATTGCTTGGACAAGAGCCTTAAAGAATGATTTAATTAATAACATTAAAAGTAAAGATTTTACCCAAGAAAATATAAGAATTGTTTTATATCGTCCCTTTACAAAACAATATCTCTACTATGATAAAACTTGGAATGAAGAGCAGGGCAAATTCCATAAAATTTTCCCTAAATAAAGAAAGTAAAAATATAATGATATTAATTAGTGGCTCTTCATCTCTTATTGCAGATAGCATAATTGACTACCACACTTTTGGTGATATTCAAGTTTATCCACTTTATTATTATGAAGAAGATTCTTTATTAAATTCACAAGAGCAAATCAAACAAGAAGCCATTAGAGATTATGCACTTAAGCTTTTCCAAGAAAAACTAAAAGATACCACCATCACTAAGAAAGAAATTTTCTATTATATCTATGCTATTTTTCACCATAAAGGCTACCTTGATAAATATAAAACAGAGCTTGCAAAAGAATCCCCAAGAATAATGATAAGCAAAGACTTTAAAATCCTCTCAAAACTAGGAGAGGAATTAGCAAGCCTGCATTTAAATTATGAAAATGGAGAAATGTATAAAAACTATGAATACAAAGACGCTCTTTTGGCAGATACCAATAAAGAGGGTTATTATGATGTCTCAACAATGAAAAAAATAGGTTCAGATATTATCTATAACTCTAATATCACGATTAAAGATATTCCTAATAAAGCCTATGAATATAAAATCAATCAAAAAAGTGCAATTGATTGGATTATAGAACGCTATCAAGTTAAGATTGATAAAGATAGTTTAATTGAAAACAATCCAAATAACTATGCTGGCGGAAAATACATCTTTGAATTATTGCTAAGAATAATAGAATTATCTATAAAAAGTGTGGATTTAATCCAAGAAATTAGTAAAAAAGATATAGAGGATTTAAATTCAAACCCATAATTCTTTGTCCATTGAGTCTTGCCATTTTTAACAAAATGACTAGATTGACAACGCGGACATTCTTTAACATCTTTTGTGAAATGTAATTTCTTAGCAATTTGCTCTTTTGATTGAATAGATTTTAAAAATGATTTTTTATCATCATCGCTTAAAGTACTAAAAAGTTGCTTTAATATTTCAAGTTCTGAATGGTATAGACTCTTGTGCACAAAAGCACAAATGCCAAATTAAAAATATTTATAAATCTTTGGGTGCATTACCCATAAATATCTCATATTTCTTTAATTTTAAGGGAAATATGATGTATAATTTTGTTTTAAATTTCAGCCAAAAAAGTAAGAAATGCAAAGACTTAAGAATCCTAAAATGCCTTTATCTGTGTTAATTATCGCAGGGATTATTTTGGGCGGAATTGTTATTTGTGCCAATTACACGGTGCAATTTAATATCGCCAATACGCATTTAACCTATGGGGCATTAACATATCCTTTTAGCTTCTTGCTGTTAGATGTGCTAAGTGAGAGATATAGCAAAAAAGAAGTTGTAAGAGTTGTTGGGTTTGGCATTTTGCTAGGCTTTTATCCTTCATATATTATGGCGACCCCACAAATCGCTATGGCTTCGATCCTTGCTTTTTGTGTCTCGCAGCCTCTTGATGTAGCGCTGTTTTATTTTTTTAAGCGATGTTTTCCAAATTTATGGTGGCTTAGAAATGGTGCTTCTACGATCATAGCGCAATTTATCGATACGCTTGTATTTTTTGTCATAGCATTTTGGGGGAGCAAGGAGATTAGCACATCCTTACAAATGACATTAGCAGATTACACGATCAAGGCAACTGTCGGTATCGCTAATACACCGCTCTTTTATTTATTAGCCATTAGGGCTAAGCTATTTTGGTATAAGTTAAGTTAGTTACTGAGTTAGTGTGCCTAAATGATCAATTAGTCTCAATGGTGTGAGTGCATAAGAGTTGGGCTCTTTGTGTGCGCTTATAGCGTGAGCTAGAGAGCCATAAATCGTAGAATCTAGTGTGCTAAAGCCTTGTGCTACATAGCCCCCAATGATCCCACTTAAAACATCGCCACTTCCACCTTTGGCTAGGGCACTACTTCCTAATGGATTGATATAGATTCTACCTTGATGGGCAATTATGGAATTTGCACCCTTAAGAAGTAAGGTAGTATTCGGATAGGCTTCACTAAAGAGTGAAACATACTCAAGGCGATCTTTTAGCACATCATCAATATCGGGTTTAATAAGTCCTCCAAGAGCACATATATCAAGTAAAGATACAAATTCTTTGGGGTGAGGGGTAAGTATGAGGTTTGATTGCTTTTTTCTGGAATCTAGCAATGCTTTAAGCTGTGGCTCATAAAATAAATCTGCATCAATAATGGCTATTTTATCCTCAAGCATTTCTATCAAGTCAAAATCAACCTTTCCAAGTCCCATCCCAATAGCAACTACATTTGCCTTTTTTGGAATGCGTGCGACACTCATAATTTCTGGATACCCCTCAATCTCGCCGACAACACTCACAAGCCCAGTCCCTATACGCAAGGCAGCTAGCGCGCTTAAGATACTAGCTCCCTTTTTCTCTCCACTAACAATACTAATATGCCCAAAATCTCCTTTATGGCAATTTTTAGATTCTCTAAATGGCAATTTTAAGTCATTTGCTTCAAGCATAAAAAAAGAAGTATGGATTTCAAAATTTTCTTGACTCACGCCTAGATTCCCAACAACAATCTCACCTACGACATCTTTTGCGCTATCACTTAGAAGTGCTATTTTAATTGCTCCCATAGCCATAGTGTAATGTGCCTTGAAGGCTATCTTTTCTATATTGCCTTCAAGATCTAGCCCACTTGGCATATCGCAAGCAATCCTTATGCGAGAATGTGTATTCATCGTCTCTATAAGTGTAATAAATTCTGATTGTAATTCTCCTTGAAATCCACTTCCAAACAAACAATCCACAATCACATCACAAGGCAAAATCCTCTTAGCATACTCAATGCCACACGCCATAGCGCGCTCGCTTTGGATTCTACAAAGCTTGGATTTTGGTTCTTTTGCTTGATAGATTCTCACTTTGTAATCTTTGTGGAGTTTCCTTGCAAGGGCATAACCATCTCCTCCATTATCGCCACTTCCACAAACTATAAGTATCACGCTTTGTTTGTGGGTTATGCTTTTGATGAGCTCTGCTAGAGAATTAGCAGCATTCTCCATTAAAATCTCTTCACTCAAAAGAAATTTACTCACCAATCGCTTATCAAGAGAATCTGTGTGTTTATAGAGGCTTTTCATCTGAGTGGCTCATTCTATGGACAATTGGTTGCTTTTATGGCAAGTTTGTTCATCGGTGATTCTCCACAAACTCTTTTACATTTTGAATACTTAATTCAATAAGCCTTTTTAGTGAATCCCCATAAGCATACGCAATATGTGGCGTAATGAGAAGTCTAGGCTGAATGCTAGAATCTAAAAAGCAATGATTTGGCTTCATAGGCTCACTCTCTAGCACATCACAGCCATAATAAAAATCTTGATGATTTTTAAGTGCTAGAGCGATAGCCTCTTCATTGACAATGCCACCTCTGCCGACATTTATGAGAATTGCTCCATTTTTAAGAAGTGTGATCTTGCTAGAATCTATAAGGTTTTTTGTCATCTCATTAAGCGGGGCGTGAATGCTTACAATATCACAAGTTTGCAAAAGCTCTTCAAGCGGAATCCGCGGATAGGTGTTAATGTTATTTTTACCACTTGTGGAAGTATAGTAAATCTCAGCTCCAAGCTCAAAAGCAATGTTAGCCACTCTTTGACCAATACTCCCAAAGCCGATAATTCCCCACTTTTTAGATTCTATGCTTACGCGTCCGCGCTCCAAATGTGTAAAAATATCACTTTGACACCAAGTGCCACTTTTGCAGTAATTATCGTAATAATGAATTTGACTTAAGAAGTTTAAAACCATTGTGATTGTGTGTTGTGCAACGCTTGAAGTGGAGTAGCCAGCGACATTTTTTATAAGAATACCTCTGGATTGTGCAAATTCTACATCAACGATATTTGTGCCTGTCGCTGTTACACAGATAAGCTTGAGATCTGGAAGCTGTGAGAGAATGTGCTTATTGAGCACAACTTTATTTGTAAGGATAATATCCGCATTCTTACAGCGCTCCAAGGTTTGCTCATAGGTTGTTAAATCATAGCTTATATATTCGCCATATTGTTTAAGCTCGCTTAAATCACCACCGCCTAGCGTTTTTGCATCAAGATTAACAATTTTCATCTTTTACCTTCGAATTTATCTAATAAGTTAAGTATATTATAATATTACAGAAATTAAAGCACTATAAAATTTTACAAGATTCTAAAGCTAGAATTTTAAATAGCACACTCTTTAACTCTTTTTAGAGAAATAAAATTTAAGCATATTGCGCTATAATTTTGTATTTGTTTAAAGGGATGAAAATGGCAGATTTGCAATCGATAAAAGATACTTTAATCAATGAAATTGAAACACGTGTGAAAGAAAAGATTTTAGAATCCACAAATGCTAAACTCCTAACAAAGCTTATCAATAAAGCAGATTCTATACAAGATGCCTATGCCATAGCTATGCTTGGCACGACCTATAAAGCCACAGGCTTTCACTTTGATAAAAGACTAGAAAAAGAAAGCGATACCTTACATTATCTTAAAAAAGACGAAATGTTAAGCTTTATAGACCCTAGGGGGGGGGGACACATAAACTCATTATAGGTGATAACTACCCAGCCCTTTTAAATCTCTTAGTATCCTATACAAATAAAATAAAAGTAATCTACATAGATCCACCCTATGGTAAAGACAATATGGGTGAATTTGCTAAAACTAACTATGATAATGCCATTACCAGAGATAATCTCCTTTCTATGCTTTATCCTAGACTGCAACTTGCAAAAGAGCTATTAAGTGATGATGGCGTGATATTTTGCAGTATAGATGATAGAAACCAAGCCTATGTGAAATGTCTTTTTGACGAAGTGTTT
>CBCPND010000034.1:0-13696 GCA_965120395.1 uncultured Helicobacter sp. | reverse complement strand
TTGGAATTGGCTAAATATCTTTAATAAAGAGCCAATTCTTGATGGATATCGCCCAAGCATAGGAAGATTTAATCCTTTATATGATGTGGATATTAATTTTTTTATGCAATTTGTTGCAAATCCTTATTTTTATTTTGCATTAAATGCCATTGAAGTTTTTATTATTGCTTTTTTGGTGCGTAAAATGATTAAGTATTCTAGCGTTTCGATAGTGGGGGGGGGAAATAATCTTTTAGCGCTTTTTGCTATAGGCGTTTTATTTTTAAATCCGGGCTTTGTAAATGTTATGGTTGGGATTTGTTATCCTGAGAGATTAGAGATTTTATTTTTATGTGGGTTTTTGGTTGCAAGTTATAGATTCTATGAAAGCTATAAATTAAAATACGCAATTATTGGCGTTATTTGTGCAAATATGGCTTTGTATCTTAAAGAGCCTGTATTTTTGATTATCGGAAGTTTTGGTGCGTTGCATTTAATTATATCTTTAGCCAAAAGACAAAAAATCCAAAAAATATTTTGGTTATATCATTTAGTGCTTGTTATTAGTGCTTGCGTATTTATAGGGATTTATTTATTTCATATTCTGCCTCAAATTGATAGCGCTTATGATCGATTAGATTCCTTGAGCCTCACGCAAACACAAAGATTGCTCCTCACGCTTAAAGGTTATGGAAATTTTGTTATCAATGATTCTTGGGTGATGATTTTAATGGCTTTTGTAGGGTTTATGCGTGTAATTGAGCTTATTAAGGCTAAGAGTTTTGCTATTTTGCATCCCTTTTGGGATAGTGCGCTTGTTGGCGCGATTTTGTATGTTTTGGCATTTTTAAAGCTTGGGATATTTGAGACATATTATTTATTGCCTTCGTATTTTGTGGGGTTTGGAAGCGTGATTTATATTGTGTGCTCTTGGCAAATTCACAAAAAGCTTTATTTGATGACAAAAGTGCTTATCGCACTTTGTGCTTGCATTTGGCTATTAAGTGCATTGCCTCAAGCTATCACACAATTTGTGTGGCTAAAAACCACAGGCACGACTTTTCACGATACGCTAGAATTTATGAGCTCATATGTTAATAAGCAAGATAAAAGAGTGCGCATTTATTTTGATGGTATTGGGCAAAATAGAGTAACTTATAATACTTGGTATGTAGAATATTTTATAAGATATTTAGAGGAGCTGTATAAAAGCACGAATTTTGATGTGCTGAATAAAGAGATTCAAGATGATAAAAACATCCCCTTAAATCCAGAATCTAGATATTTATTTAAATCTTTAATCCATCAGATTCCACCACAAAAAGGTGATATTATAATCCTTACAAATGCGACAAACAAAAATGCAAATATATCTTACATAGATTCTATGAAAGAGCACTACAAGCTTATCTATCAAACACATAGATTTGGAATCCCATATTTTGGCTTAAAACCATTTATAAAATATCTAATGTGCAAGCAAAATGAGCAAAATTGCTTATTATCAAATGACTCAACTTTATCGCAGAATCTATTTAAGCTTCCGATAAATAATTATGTATTTTTAGTGGAATGACATTTGGCGATAAATGAATAACAAAGCAAAATCTTAGATTTTGCTTTGTTGGTTTATAATAGGTCGCACAAGGGTAAAATATCGCAACTATCGCTTTAGATTTTAAAATTAATTTTTGTCATAATATAGCTTCTATCGATTGTCGCATTATCGCTGCCCCACACTGCATTATACGCGATACTTGTATAGTAATTTGCGATAAATTCAAAATCAATGCGCTGCGTCAAGCTTAAAATCGCGCTAAATTTTAAAGAATACTCCTCAACACTTGGCGCATTTGTGTAGCGCCCATCAAGATTAAGCTCAAGATCTTTAGCAAACTTCGCTAGATTCTCGTATTGTGCTTTTAAGAAGATAAGCGCACTTAGCGCATCAGGCGCCACAATCCCATTAAGTGATGGTCCAAGCACAAATACACTATTATCCCAGATATTCACTCCCAAAGGCGAACCATAAAGCCCAAATCTCGCATTTGAAGCGCCGATGTTTTTATAGATTCCAACGCCAATTCCATAATGCTTGCCAAATTCTATATCTTCGCGCACGAGAATACTTGAAGTAAAGCCTAGATCTGAATATAAGCCCTCCAGCAATGAGCCGCCAAGATAACTTAAATGTCCATCATATATTGGAAAAACAACATTTAAGCGCGTAATTGAGGTGATTTTAGATACTGTGCCAAATTTAGCCTGCACATCAAGACCCGGCGCGCTGTATTCTTCTATCCCATAATAGGCAAATACGCTTGCATCAAGAAAGCTATTTTGATAGCCAACTTTAGCACTCAATAAGCCCTTTGGTGCGAAAGTTTGCGAATAATCCCAGAAAAACCCATCACCAAAAAGCGCCATAGAGCTTATCCCTGAAATGTTAGCATAGAAGCCTCCTAGATTCCCACTAACGCTAACTCCCTCGATATAACTATCTAAATAGATTCCATCATTTTTATAGAATCTGCCAGCTTGCATTTGGAGCTTTTGATTATCAAAGGCAATTTGTGCGTTATGAATGAAAAAATTACGCGTATTATTTGATGTTGCGCTACCAGTGCCAGAATATCCTGCATAATAGCCGACATAGTTATAAGCTTGATTTACAAATCCGCCAGCATCACTTGCAGAATTCCCAGCACCATAGCTATATCGCGTAGAATCATAAGTGAGTCCAGCTGCTGTGCCTCCGATTTTGATTTGTAAATTTTTATAAGTGTATATGCCATTAATCTCGCCTAAGACATAGCCATAGCTATCTGTTGGAGACTCACCCTTGCCATTGAAGCCAAATTTATTAAAAACTTCTGCGCTACCTTCGATAGAAAAGTAATCAGTGCTAGAAGAATTTGTATCTAGTCCAAATGCACTAGAACCTAACCCCATAAGAAATGCCAAAGCAAGAGGTTTATTTAAGCTTAATTCCTTCAACCTTAACTCCTTATTGATAAATGAATTCTTTATTGATTTGATTATTGCTTGAATTCTGGTTTTGCTTAATGCCTTTTAGTGTTTGTGGCGATTTGTCATACAATTTTTAGAATTTCAAATCAATCAATTGTCAAGAAATCGAGGTTTTATCATAAATAAGCTTAAATATTTTTTAGGTGTATTTATTCAAAATCATCCATACGCAAAGGCTCGCCTTTAAAAAGTGCTTTTTTTGCCCTCCGTCCTAGAATCTGTGGTAAAAGCTTTGGTGGAAGTCCGTGTGATGGGCGAATGGAGCGGATATTTTTAGCCGTTAATAACTCGCCTTGTTTTATATCCTCACAGACAAAAAGACTTCTAGCAAACTTGCGCTGGGATTCTAGCTTACTAGGATCGTGCTTTAGCGTGCCATCGCCTAAAGCTAGACTTGCGTTTTTAATATTTTCTACCATTTTGGCAAACTCATCTTTATCCATACTAAAGCTAGAATCCACCCCGCCAAGCGCGCGATCAAGGATGAAATGCTTCTCAATCATACTCGCGCCCAAAGCCGTAGCTAAAATCGCACATAAATCGCCAATCGTATGATCGCTTAAGCCGTATTTTGCGCCATATTGCGCTAATTTTGGCATATAAGAAATGTTTGCTAAATCTAGCGGTGCAGGATAAGAGCTTGTGCATAAAAGGAGTGTAATATCGCTATTTCCGACCTTTTGGCAGGATTCTATCATTTCGCAGATTTCTTGATGTGTGGCAATTCCAGTTGAAATGATAATTGGCTTTTTGGTGCTGGCTACAAGTGAGATTAGCTCAAGATCTGTGATTTCAAAGCTTGCGATTTTATACATCGGGCAATCAAGGCTTTCTAGCAACTCAAGCGCATTTTTAGAAAAAGGCGAGCTAAAAATCCCAATCCCAATGCTTCTAGCAAACTCAAACAATTCCTTATGCCACGCAAAAGGCGTGTGCGCTTCTTTATAAAGTTCATATAGATTCTTGCCTTCCCAAGGCGTCTTTGAATCTGTGTTGGAATCTATGTAAAAATAAGGCTTATTAGAATCTAAAGTTAGGCATTCTGGCGTGTAGGTTTGAAGCTTTACAAAGTCCGCACCACAATCTTTTGCAGCTTTGATTGTTTTTATGGCGAGGTTGAGATTCTGGCTGTGATTGGCTGAGAGTTCAGCGATGATTAGCGGAGTTTTAGGTGATTTATTTTGCATTTTATCTCCAATTGTTTTAAGGCTATTTTATTCAAATATTGATTTGTCTTTAAAGATTATTACAAAAACAATTCAATTTCTAAATTTATAAAGCTTTTAATCTTTTCTTTTCTTTCACCATTACTTTTCTATAATCTACTATATACTTTAAATTATCTGATTCATCAAAATATCTCCAGAAACCTTCTAGGACTGGCATTTCATTTTTAAATTTTTTTTTAGCTAATAACTTGCCAGATTTATCATAATATTTCCAGAATCCTTCTTCTATGTCATTTTTAAAATTTCCCGTAACCTCCAATGCGCTTGATTCGTAATACCTTTTAAATAAACCTTCTTTTTTATCATTTTCAAAATTTACTTCTTCCAATAAGACGCCAGATTTGTAATACCATTTTGCTAAACCTTCTAGCTTATTATTTTTTACATTCATTTCACTAAATAATGCACCAGATTTATAATATTCTTTATATAAACCTTCTTCTATACCATTTTTAAAATTTCCTTCAGCCTTTAATTCACCTGATTTGTAATAATATTTCCACAAACCTTCTTGTTTGCCATTTTTATAATTGCCTTCTTTACATAATGCGCCAGATTCGCAATATTCTTTATACAAACCATCTTGTTTATCATTTTTAAAATTTATTTCAGACTTTAATACACTCGATTCGTAGTATTTTTTCCACAAACCTTCTTTTTTATCATTTTCAAAATTTCCTTCTTCCTTTAATACACCAGATTCGTAATACTCTTTCTGAAAACATTTGTTATTTTTACAAGTTTTTTCTTCCTTTAATGCGCCAGATTTATCATAATCTCCATAATAATCTCTATATAAACTTTCTTTGATTTCATCATTTTCATAATTTATTTTGCTCTCTAATGCGCCAGACGGGTAATACTCTTTCCATAAACCTTCTTGTTTGCCATTTTTATAATTGCCTTCTTTACATAATGCGCCAGATTCATAATATGATTTCCATAAGCCATCTAGCTCACCATTTTTATAATTTTCTTCTACCCAACCACCATAGTCTATATAAAAACTAAAGCCTTCTTTTATGCCATTTTTATAATGTGTTTTTTCCTCTAATTTGCCTGATTTATTATAAATTTTATATAATCCATCTATTTTGCCATTTTTAAACTCTACTTCTAGAGTGCCAATTATGTCATATGCTAGTGGAAGCGCCTTTACTTTACCATCTATTTTTCCATTTTTAATTGGTATAATATATTCCTTATCGCTGGAACATACTTTGCCTGTTACATTTAATTTATAAGTCCCAGTTTCGTGTATCATTTCATCCAATACACTATAATCATCTTCATAATAATCACAAGCAAATATTTGCTTACTTGAAAGCAATAAAATTGTTGCCACTGCAAATAAGGTTTGGTATTTTTTCATAAAAGCTCCTTTTTGAATTTTGTATCATATCTTAGAAAAGCTTTTAAAAAATAAAATCAATATTTATGGATATAGCCTAATTTAGAATTTTCCCATAAATGAGCACATCAATAAAGGCATTATCTTTTTTGATAAAATCCTTTAGCTTGCCTTCAAGCTTGTAGCCATTGCGCTCATAGAATCTTATCGCTTTAGAATTTGACTCCATAACTTCTAAATGCAAAGAATGTAATCCAAAGTCATAAAATGCGATTTTCTCTAAGGTCTCTAAAATCATTTTGCCAGCATTTAGATTTTGTCTTAGATTTTGACGCGAATTAGAATCCAATCCAGAATCTACAGAATCCGCGCAATTAGAATCTAAATTTACATCCTTATAAAGCTCTGGATTTTTATAGATTCCGATGTAGGCGTGTTTGTGGTTGATATTTATACGCGTTAAGCTTCCCACACCAAGCAGCAAAGAATCATATTTAAAAAGCCAATAGGAACTCGCGCTATTTTTACGCAGTTTTTTAATAAAATCAAAATGCGCTTTTTGTGTGATTTGCGCTGAATACATCCACTGAGCGACATTGCGATGATTTCGCATTTCTAAAGTTTTTAGCGCATCTTTTTTATTCATCGCACAAAAATCAAGCCCAAGCACGCCATCATATAAAAAATTTCTAGCCATTTTTTACATTCTCTTTATTAAATCTTGCCATTTATACAATCCAAATCATACTATAAAAAGCTAGAATCTTTAAAGTTTGTAACCACATTTTAAGGGCATTTTATATAAAATCTAAAAATTTTGCCAACACTTTAAGGATAGATAATGCCAAAACGCACAGATATTCACACCATTTTACTCATTGGCTCAGGACCTATTGTTATCGGGCAGGCTTGCGAGTTTGATTACTCTGGCACGCAAGCAGCTAAAGTGCTTAAAAGCCTTGGTTATAGGGTTGTGCTTATAAATTCCAATCCTGCCACGATTATGACCGATCCAGATTTTGCAGACCGAACTTATATCGAGCCTATTACAGAGGAGGTTATTGTTAATATTATCAAACAAGAAAAAGTTGATGCGATATTACCCACGATGGGCGGGCAAACCGCACTTAATGTCGCAATGAGTATGTATGAGAAAGGAATGCTAGAGGGCATTAAATTTTTAGGTGCAAATCCTGATGCTATAAAAAAGGGAGAGGATAGGCAGGCATTCAAAGAAGCAATGCTGAAAATAGGTATGGATTTACCAAAATCAAGCTATGCCTACACGCAAGAAGAAGCACTACAGGCGGCTAAAGAAATTGGATTCCCACTTATTATTCGTGCAAGCTATACTCTAGCTGGTGGAGGATCTGGTGTGGCGTATAATATCGAGGAGTTTAAATCTCTTGCACTTGCGGGGCTTGAAGCGTCTCCGATAAGCGAGATTCTAATAGAAGAATCTTTACTTGGCTGGAAAGAATTTGAAATGGAGGTTATCCGCGATAAAAATGATAATTGCATTATTGTTTGTAGTATTGAGAATCTCGATCCTATGGGTGTGCATACAGGAGATTCTATCACGATAGCCCCAGCTCTTACGCTAACAGATAAAGAATATCAAAGAATGCGCGATGCGTCATTTAAAATATTACGAGAAATTGGCGTAGATACTGGCGGGAGCAATGTGCAGTTTGCGATAAATCCACAAAATGGCAGAATGACTGTGATTGAGATGAATCCGCGCGTCTCGCGAAGTTCCGCACTTGCATCAAAAGCCACAGGCTATCCGATTGCCAAAGTTGCCACGATGCTTGCTGTTGGCTACACTTTAGATGAGATTAAAAATGATATAACTGGCACACCAGCGAGTTTTGAGCCTAGCATTGATTATATTGTTACTAAGGTTCCGCGCTTTACTTTTGAGAAGTTCCCTCAAGCAGATTCTACACTAACGACTTCAATGAAGTCTATCGGTGAAGTTATGGCGATTGGCGGGAGCTTTAAAGAATCCTTGCAAAAGGCGTTATGTAGCTTAGAAGTGGGATATTTTGGGCTAAATTCACTCACAAAAGACATTGAACTTGCTAAAAAAGAAACGTGTCGTCCAAACGCACAAAGATTGCTATATGTTGCAGATTGCTTTAGACTTGGGTTTGAGATTGAGCAAGTGTATGAGCTATGCAAGATTGATAAGTGGTTTTTAAGCCAAATTTTTGAGTTAGTAAAAGCGCAAGATTCCATAACAAGTAAGATTCTCACAGATTCTAACTTTATGCGCAAGATCAAATCACAAGGCTTTAGTGATAAGATGATTTGCTATGAATTGCGCCAAAAGGAGAATCTGCAATTAAGTGAGAATGAGATTTTTCAGGTTAGGGAGAAAATGGGTGTTATTGTTGATTATGAAGAGGTGGATACTTGTGCGGGGGAGTTTCCAAGTTTGACGCCATATTTATATTCAACGATAGGGCGGCATTCAGCTTTGAGCGATAAATATGAAAAAAACATTCAAAGCACCACCGCAAATACTGGAATTTTGGATTTTACAAATCCAAAATCTAAAACATTATCCAGTAGCAATTCTAAGATTTTTGATGAGAAATGTGGGTTGCAAGAAAAATACGAGAGGAGTTACTTAAGCGGTAATGACTCGAAGTGTTTTTCGCAGTTCCCGCATTTATCGCAAAAAGATGAATTGCAAGATTCTAAAAAGGTTCTCATCATCGGTGGTGGTCCAAATCGCATCGGACAAGGCATCGAGTTTGATTATTGCTGTGTGCATGCAAGCTTTGCACTTAATGATATGGGTGTTAAAAGCATTATGTATAATTGCAATCCAGAGACTGTTAGCACAGATTATGATATAAGTGATGTGCTGTATTTTGAGCCTATTGATTTTGAGCATATCCACGCGCTTATTAAAAAAGAAAATCCTGATGGAATAATTGTGCATTTTGGGGGGCAGACGCCACTTAAGCTTGCTAAGAATCTAGTTGCTATTAACGCTAATATCATAGGCACGCAAGCTAGCGTTATTGACACTGCTGAAGATCGCAAAAAATTCTCCGCATTTGCACAAAAATTAGAGTTAAACCAGCCTCAAAATGGCACAGCTATCAGTAAAGATGAAGCCTTTGTGATCTCAAATGAAATTGGCTATCCTTTGCTTGTGCGTCCAAGTTATGTGCTTGGTGGGCGTGCGATGAAAATTGTGCAAAATAATGATGAGCTTAAAAAATATATGGATGAAGCTGTGAGTGTGAGCGAGGACTCTCCGGTGCTTATAGATAAGTTTTTAGATCACGCGATTGAACTTGATGTGGATGCGATTTGTGATAGTAAGGATGTGTATATTGGCGGGATTATGCAGCATATCGAGGAGGCTGGCGTACATTCTGGGGATTCTACAAGTGTTTTGCCGACAATTAGCCTTTCAGAATCTATGCTTAAAGAAATCCGCCAAACAACTTCAAAAATCGCGCTAGATCTTGGAATCATTGGGCTTTTAAACATCCAATACGCAATCCACAAAGATAAGCTTTATCTCATTGAGGTAAATCCTAGGGCTTCTAGAACTGTGCCTTTTGTCTCCAAAGCTACTGGCATCCCGCTTGCTAAAGTCGCTACGCGCGTAATGTGGCAAGGGAATCTAAAAGAGGCTTTAAGCTTTTATGATAAATATAATAAGGTGGATTTTTCTAAAACGCCATTTGAGTGCAAAAAGCTTGATTATATTTCCATTAAAGATTCTGTATTTCCGTTTAATAAGCTTAATGGTGCAGATTTGATTTTAGGTCCAGAGATGAAAAGCACGGGTGAAGTTATGGGAATCTCGCATAATTTTGGCGTGAGCTTTGCCAAAGCGCAAAATGCGAGTAAAAATACACTGCCAACAAGTGGCAAGATTTTCTTATCATTAGCTGATTGTGATAAGCCTTATGCTAAAAATCTTGCGCGCAAATTTATTGATTTAGGGTTTGAGATTTGTGCGACTTATGGGACACATAAGATTCTGCAAAATGCTAAGATCCCATCTAGTGCGGTGCTTAAGATATCTGAGGGCAGACCTAACATTCAAGATTTAATCCTTAATAGAGAAATCGCAATGGCAATTAACACAAGCGATGATAGACGCACAAAAAGTGATTCTGCCATAATTAGGCGGCAAGTCCTAAAGAGTTCTGTGCCATACTTTACGACAATCGCAGGTGCTGAGGTCGCAGCAGAATCTATCCTTGAGATTCGAAAGCACAATATCAACATTCCAAAAGCCTTGCAGGATTTTTTATAAAATGATTTTTAAGCTTTGCGCAATTTGTGATAAATTGAAGTAGATTCTATGAGTCAAGATTCTAAAAACTTAAAAAATTCCAAAAACTCTCACAAAGATTATAGAGATTCTAAAAACAATTCAGATTCTAAAGCATTGGTTTTCCTAGCGCAAACTGACACGACAGCCGGGCTTTTATCAAGTGATTATAAGAGATTAAATGCCATTAAAAAGCGCAAAATAGATCAAAAAGTGCTTTTAGAGTTAAGTGATT
This sequence comes from uncultured Helicobacter sp., assembly GCA_965120395.1. GTDB lineage: Bacteria > Campylobacterota > Campylobacteria > Campylobacterales > Helicobacteraceae > Helicobacter_B. Next base: position 3,563 of record CBCPND010000034.1, on the reverse strand, counting down.
TTAAGATTCTAAAGAGCCTTTTTCGCATTCCAAAAAGCCATAAAATCCGTGTGAGACGCGCGAGAAAAACAAGCTTTATCTTGCCAAATTCTAAATCTTTTCGCGTAGTTAAAGATAGCACACATTTAATGTTTCTAAGGCAGTTTGGGGCACTGTATTCTACCTCTGCAAATGAAAGTGGCAAAAAGTTTGATTTAGCTTGGGCAATTCAAAATTGTGATGCGGTTGTGCTAGATTCTAGAGGGTTTAGCGAGTGCAAGGCTTCAAGTATTTTCAAGCTTGGCAAGCATAGATTAAAAAGGATTAGAAAATGAGAATTGATAAATTTATGAATACGACAAATATCGTTAAAAGACGCGCAATTGCACAAGATATGTGTGAAAATAATGTCGTGCGCATAAATGGTGTGCTTGTTAAATCAAGCAAGGATGTGAAAGTTGGCGATGTGATTACGCTTGAGTTTTTAGATAGCAAAAAGCAATATGAAGTTTTAGCGATACCGCAGACAAAGTCTGTGCCAAAATCTAAGATGGGTGAGTTTGTGAAAGAGGTTTAGCTTGTAATTCAGATTTTTGCGATAAATACGATATAAATTCACCTTTGGGTAATCATTTGATAGATTGCCAGATTTTGGAGATAGTCATTACCGCTTTAGGTAACTCCCGCCTTCAAATAAAGTTTCTTTAGAAAATCTAGCAAAACCCTCAAAGCACCACCACAAATGCTAGAATTTTGTTTTAATTTTAGAATCTGAAAAATCAAATCTAGAATCTAGCTAGATTTTAGATTCCATAAAATAGATATGTGCGCTAGCACTAACCTTGTAGAATCTAAAATTTTTTAGATTCTACCATTTTTGCGATAGCAAAAATCAATAAAATTCTAGATTCTATGATTTTTTGCAGAATCTAGAATCCAAACATAAGCAATTCAAAGTTTGCAAGATTATAAATCACTCATATCATATACCACGATTGGAGGTATGGGTAAATTCTTTTTTAATAAATATTCTATGTCAATAAAAAGAGTTTCACGATCATAAGAATGAAGAACACCACTTTCGATTCTCAACAATAACCCCTTTTCCTTATCCAGCCATTTAAGAGCCCAAGGGTATTTGCCATCATTGAATATTAACCTATCTCCATCTTGCCTAAAATCATCCAATTCAAATTTCTCCTTAAGTGTCCCATCCGCGAAAAAAGTTTTTGTTATAATTTTCTCCTTTGTGTTTATTTCTAGCATATTTGGCTCAAGAGTAGGCCACCCAGTTAAAAACACTTCAATGACAAGTGTGCCCTCTTTGATACCTTGTGGTTTGGCAAGGATAAAATTAGGATCTTTTGGATTTGAAATTTTACCAACTTCCCAAAATTTTTTATTAGCAACCTCTTCAAGTGTAATACCAAAAGCGTATTGCATACAAAAAGCTATGAATATGAAGAATGTTTTTTCATTGTTTCCTCCTTAAATTTTACTTTATATTTTTCCTAATTTGAGTTACAAAATATTTTTTTTGGCTTTTCTCTATTTTGTTATTTATTTTCACATAATTCCAGCTTGTATTCTTGTAGGATTTGATTATTTTTAGAAATATATAAAAAATTATTTTTAAAAATATTGTATTCATAAATACCATTTTTAAAGACATATCCCTTGAAATTCATATTTCTATCACTAATAGATTTACCATTTAGGATAATATAATCTCCATTATTCTTATTAACACCTACATACACAACTTTATCGCAAGTTATGTTACCTTCAGAACATAGATTTAATATTTTTATCCAAAACTTTTCATTTTTATAAGTGCATTGCTCCAGCGGAGTAAAATCCTCTCTTGCAAATAAATACGAGGCAAATAATAAAAGCAATAAATATATTTTAAAGATTGTCATTTTCATAAATCCCTTGAGTGTAAAGCTTATATTCAGCATTTCTTCTATTATTTAAACCCTGCATTACTCTACCCTGACTTTTGTTCCAAGCTTTCCAAGCATCTTCTAATCCTTTGTAATTTGTCTTCTCTCCATTAATGATTTTAACAACAGAGGAATTTTTAAAAGAGTTTATTCCAATATTAAAAACAAATATCACTAAAGCATCAAACTGATTTTGTGTGAGAAGGGTGGTATCAACTGAATTTGTTACAGCATTTTCAAAAGGCATTAAATCATTTTCAAATAATTCATTTGCTTCTTGCAAAGTAAACCATTTTTATATAAATTCCATTCAGTTTGTTTTATAAGATGTCCATATCCGATAGCTGCACCTTTGACATATAAATCAATTTCTTTTCCGCTTTGGTCATCATAGGGTTTAAGTCTTAACCCTTCTACACTTTTTAAAAGGCCTTTTTCATCATTACTTAGACGAGTAATTTTTTTCTCCATCACAACCCTATGCACCAATTTAGCATTGTCTTTCTTTTTATCTTTTGTGATAAGCCCTTGTATATCTTTAGTGAATCGCTCTAGGCTTTCTTGAGTTTCAAAGTTTAATATAGTGGTAGTATTAGATTGTGATTGCGTAGATTCTATATTTTGTTTTTGTTTAGGGTTTAGACAGAGGATATATCCACTCTTTTGGTTGCAATCCTTGTCTGTATAAATTTCTAGTTTTTCTTGATCTTTGAGTTTTATGTAGGATTCTTGTGCATCTTCTTCAAGCTGCATATTGATAGGATATTGCCTAGTGATATTTGTATTGTATATTGCATACTGTATCTTGAGTATTTCACCATCGAAATAAAATGTAGGTATTTTTTCAAAGCATTCTACGCATAAATGTCCATATTCATAACTTCTAAGGAGTTTTCTTATTCTGCTTATAGGATAAGTATAATAATCTTTATGTTCTATAGTAATCTCAAAGCGATTGATGTCTTCAAGGTATGGTGTAGAATCAAAAGTCACTTCACCATTAGTATCTGTTAGATCATCTAATGGTATTTTTTGTCCCATAGCAAGTAGGGAACTTTTGCTCCCTCAATAGGTTTGTTATCATTATCTCTGATATGTATGCGTATAGTCTCTTTAGGATACTCTTCTTTTACTTCTTCTCCATACGACATTTATGTTTCTTAACTCTTTTGGTTGTTTAGTTTTTGAAGTTATTTGTTTGGGATTTATTGTATTCTTTTTGTGCTTAACTAACTATTATCTTTGTTTTTAAAAAGGTTTATGGTCATTTTATATGCCACCATAATTTAGTTCTTTACTTAATGCACCAGATAGATAATAATATTTTTCCATAACTCTCATCTCTTCTATAATTAAAATTTCCTTCTACAATACATTATAGTTGTAAGGGCGCATTTTAAAAGTCTAAAATTTATAGCTTACTTCAAATCTTACATCAATACCCGGATTTGCCATTGCCATTTTTAAGCTCGAATTTGCAAGGTTTCCCTTATTTGCTGAAAAAGACAAAGCGGTGCTTTATCTTTTTCGGGGTTAATGGGAGCAGATAATCCCTTTTCTTTTTGTGATTTAAAAACACGAGAATTTTAATAGAGATGAAAGTTTTTCATAAAACTAGAATCTTATTGATTTTTACTA
>CBCPND010000033.1:0-41870 GCA_965120395.1 uncultured Helicobacter sp. | reverse complement strand
GCAATTTTGCCATTAAAAAAAGGCAAGCAAATTTTATTTAAAAGCTTTTTTTAAATCCCTAAAATCGCTTGCCTTTAAATGTGGGCGTGTTTGTGAATGGATGGTTCAAGCAATCGCGCGCAAAAGCACTCAAATTTAGAAAAAAACGCTATAGTCAAACAATAAATAAATCCAAAAGCAAACCAAACGCAAGGATTATAAATGCCAAAAATATTAAAACTTTTTATACTTGCTATTTTTACCCTAATCCTTTGCCACGCGCAACCTCATTGACTCCTGCACAGCGTCAAGCTATCCAAACTCTTGATTTAACCCTTAAAGAAGAGTTAAAACTAGCCAAAACTGCCAATGATTATATAAATGCTGGGACTTATGTGATAACTGCTTGCGCCATAAGTGGATATTATAATAGTGGGATGACGGATAAGGATTTTGATGAGCTTGTAAAAACTTGGGCTAGTGGTAAGAAGCTTTCTAATGAGCTAAATGAGAAGTGGGTTCTATTTATGGCTAACTCTGGGATAATACTCTGGGCTTCATATCACGGGGGGATTATTGATGATAATCAAGAGATATTAGATGATTTTAAAAATTGTTTAGCTACAAGATATACCGCACAAAAACTAGACATCCCTAATGCTCAAGCTGAGCTTTTGGCAAAAGGTATTGGTGACGCTATTGGACAGCTCGATGATCGATATAATAAATCTGATGCCACTCAAAAGGTTAATTTTGAGCGTTTAACAAAAATGATATACGCGCTTCGTAATGACAACTTAGAGATTGAAAGAATGATAATTCAAAAACAAAGAGAAAACGCAAAAAAGAAATAAAACACCTATAAATCGTGCATTTAAAATGTGGCGCGGTTTGTGTAGTGAAGTGTAGCTGTGAATGCGCACTAGAATCTTAAAACAAAGAATCTGCACAAACGAGTTGTCAAGTAAAACTTGACAAAAAAAAAGCACACTAAATGCGCTAATTCAAAAAATCAAAGATTCCAAATCAAGTATTAAGCAATCCTTAACTGCTAGTAAATCTAAAACCTACTCATTTTTATAATTTTCTGCTAGAATCCACGCACAATAAAACAATCAAAACAAAATCCAAACAAAAACAAAACCAAAGGTTTTTTGAATGTTTAAAAAAATCTTTTTGATAGCAATGTTGAGCCTTTTGTTTTGTCAAGCAAGGACGCTTACTAACAAAGAAATAGCAAACTACAATGATAGTCTTTTAATGGAAGCACTAAGGAAGCGGGATTATAGCTTGGCTGTGGATTTAGTTATAGGTAATTGCTCTCTTTTAGCTGGTGATTATGCGCAAAGAGATTTTACTAACGCGGATTTTACCGAGATAATTGATGAAATAATCAATCAACCACTTGTAATCAATGGCATTGCGCGTGATAATCTTAAGAAAAATTGGGGTGAGTTTGTTTTGCATAGCGCATTGATGTTTGAAAAATGCAGATGTTGCTATCACGAGGAGTTCTACAGGCGTAGATTCTAGATTCTTAGAATCCGTCGGGAATCTAAAGGCAATCGTGCGCGCGGGAGTTGGGGTTGATAATGTTGATATTGATGGCTGCTCAAGGCAAGGAATCATCGTAATGAATGTGCCCACAGCAAACACAATTGCCGCCGTTGAGCTAACAATGACGCACATTCTAAGTGCGATACGAAACTTCCCAAGCGCAAACCACCAGTTAAAAAATAAGCGCAAATGGAAGCGTGAAGATTGGTATGGCACAGAGCTTAAGGGCAAGAAAATTGGCATTATTGGCTTTGGGAATATCGGCTCTCGCGTTGGGATTAGATGCAAGGCTTTTGAGATGGAAGTTATCGCGTATGATCCTTACATTCTACCTTCAAAGGCTACAGATCTTGGAATCTCTTATACAAAAGATTTTGATGAGATTTTAAAATGCGATCCCATCACTATCCACACGCCTAAAAATGCTGAAACTAAAAATATGATAACTGCTAAAGAAATTGCCAAAATGAAAGATGGTGTGATTTTAATCAATTGCGCTAGGGGAGGGTTATATAATGAAGATGATTTATATGATGCCTTGCAGAGCAAGAAAGTGCGCTGGGCTGGGATTGATGTATTTGATAAAGAGCCCGGAACTACAAATAAGCTTTTAGATTTACCAAATGTCTATGTTACGCCTCACATTGGCGCAAACACCCTAGAATCTCAAGAGCAAATCGCCAAAGAAGCTGCCCAAGCAGCGATGGAAGCAGTGCGAGGAGTCGCTTATCCTAATGCGCTAAATCTTTTGGCAAATCAAGCGGATATTTCGCCTTTCGTGCGCTCTTACACAGAACTTGTCCAAACACTTGGCTATTTTTGCTCACAAGTTGATAAAAGCGTAATCACAGCAATCCACATCTAAGCCGAAGGTGAGATTGGTAGGCATATTGAGTTGCTTAAGATTTTTGGGATCGTTGGTGTTTTAAAATCCTCGCTAGATGACAAGATAAATTATGTCAATGCGACTTTTATCGCACAAGAGAGGGGGAATCAAGATTGAAACTTCTATCAAAGAGAGCTCAAGCACTTATAAGAATCTTATTGATATTAGCGTGAGCACAACTCAAGGCAGTTTAAGTGTGGCTGGAACGGTGTTTGATGATGATGTGATTCGCTTAAGTAGGATCAATGAGTTTGATTTGCTTATTGAGCCAAAGGGACGAATGATTTTGTTTAAAAATACAGATGTGCCCGGAGTTATCGGAAGTGTAGGACAAATTCTAGGCAAGCACAAGATCAATATCGCAGATTTTAGGCTTGCACACAACAAGAAAAAAGAAGCGTTAGCAATCGTGCTTGTTGATAATGATGTTAGTAAGGAAGTGCTTGAAGAGTTGCGTAATATTCCAGCTTGTATTTCTGCGTGTTTAGTAGTTGCATAAAAGTGGAATCTTTTTTGCTTCCTATCTAGCAATTTTTTGTAAGGATAGGAAGTGTTGGAACAGCTTAGAAATCAGGCACAAGCATCTCCGCTGAACTTAGATTCTGAATTTAGCAAATCTACAAAACTGGCGCATAAATCTAATGCGAAGACCACAGATAGTGCACAGCTAGAAGATACTTCTGTAGATTTTAAAACGATACTAGAGCAATCGCTTCAAAACCCCCAAGTCAAAATAGCCCAAAAGCTAGATTCTACATCTAAGGCTAAAGACGCCTTAATAAATCAACCAGCAGGCTATCCGTTAAATGCAACTAAAAAAACCTCTTTGTTGTCCACACAATCAGAATTGGGCGCATCCCCAGAATTTGATAGCCTCCAAGAAGCCAGTGCGACTAAGCAGACTCCATCTAGCTTGAAACTTCTTTCATCTGCACAAGCACAAAAACCTTCCAATCCCATCTTGACAAATGTGCAAGAGGATTTTAAGGCTTTATCACAGCCTAAAAATAGCAGAGTAGATGAGGGCAGAATAGATAGAATAGATAAGGATATCACACTTGATGGGGTATTGACAGATGAAAAGCCTTTACAAAAATTGCCGGTAAATCTAGCGCATACCAATGTAGAATCTGCCACAGAATCTAAAGTTATGCCACAAATAAAAGATGTAAAAGAACCTCGCGACCTCAAGGATTCTACCTTGAAGCAAGGCGTGGATATCACTGATAAAAAAATAGCTAAAGATCACATCCCAAGCGCACCAAATCCCACTTTAGCTGCACAAATCCAGAATTTACAAAGCACGCAAGAAAATATACAAAATACATTAGGATTACAAGATCAAGATTTCAGGCTCAGTGATACTGACTTTAGCACGAGCAAACTGCCGCAAAAGATGGATTCTCAAACTTTAAGTGAAAGCCAAAATAAGCTTGCCCCAAGGCTTTCTGATGTGGTGCAAAAAGCGCAAGATTTGAATCTTAATCCTAAAAATGTCAAATTCGAGCAAATACCAGCTTCAAGCACAAAAATTCACATTCAAGATGAAGAAGCCTTGAGTGCTAATACTAAAACGCCACAAGCCACGACACAACCCGGAGATATTAAGCAGTTTTTTGATAAACAAGACGAAGAGGCTTTGCGTCCGTTATTTTTTATGCTTGATTCGATAAATCAAAAAGATGCTAATCAGAGGCGTATGAATGCAACTAGGAAGAAAATAGAGTATATTTTTGAAGGCAAGAGTGAAAAAATCGCTGTAATTCATCGAAGCAAGGTTTTACCTAAGAATATCGTAGATTCTAGACTACAAAACGCAAAGCAAGAGAGAGTATTTGAGCAAATTCAAAGGGATTTAATCGCTGGAAAGGAGCTTGATTTAGACCAAATAAGAAGAGATCTAGAATCTAGCCCCATCCAAGAAGAATCTATTTTAAAGATTGGAGGCGAAATTAAAAGCACACCAAAGCCTTTAGGACTAAGTCAAAGTATCCAAAGTGCGCCAGATTCTCTCACTCAAGCACCACTTGTAAAAACAGCAAAACAAGGTGATTTAGGGAAAAATGATAGGCAAGATAAGCAAGATCAAAAAGGAGATCAAAATAGCAATAATGCAAGCAAAGATTCCCAATCACAAGAACTTTCCAAAAGCCAAACTCAAGCTAGTAAAAGTCTCCAAGAGGGTGTTTTGCAACAAGACGAGATTCTCTTCCAAGAAAATGGCAAACAAGCTTCTCTCAATAATGAAAATGCAGCACAAAAACTCCAAGACTTAAGCCCAGCCAAGCAAGAGCAAGCCAGTAAAGCAGAATCTAGGGCTGAAGCAAAAACTATAAACACAGCCATATCATCAGCGCATATCGCATCAAATACGCAAAAGCTAGATTCTAGGAATATCAATATGCGTGAAGTGATTTCTTCGTTTGCATGGCAGCTTAATGAAGAGGTTAAGAACTTTAAGCCGCCGATCAATCGCCTCTCAATGGAGCTTACGCCAAAGGAGCTAGGAAGCATAGAACTCACTTTCACGCAGCAAGGAAAAAATATTCATATTAGCGTTATCTCCAATCCTCAAGCGATTAATTTATTCGCACAAAATCAAACAGATTTAAGGCAGGGCTTGCTTAATGTAGGCTTTAGTGGCGTAGATCTAAGCTTCTCATCAAATGATAATAAAGGATCCAATCAACAGCACTCAAGCCAAAATACCCAACCTCAATATCAAGAATATGAGGATATGGCAGATTTGCCCTATGATACGATGGAAATTACATTCCCACAATATGCATAAAGGAGTAAATAATGGCAGTCGATTTAGCAAAGATAACAGGCGCAGATAAAGCACTAGATGCTAAAAGCCAGCAAGAATCTGCCCCAAGAATCGCCAATGGATTAGATAAAGATGCTTTTATGAAGCTCTTTTTAGAACAGCTTAAAAACCAAGATCCAACCTCACCAATGGAAACTGAAAAAATCATCACCCAAACCGCGCAATTAACGCAGGTTGAAATGCAAGAAGAAAATAAAAAAGCGATGAAAGAAATGGTAGAATCTATGAAGGTGATGCAAGATGTCAATAATGACTTTAAAGATTCTCAAACTGCGCTTAAAGAGACGATGGATAAGCTTGTGGCAGGTATTGATAATAGCATTGAAGCAGCAAATCAAATGTCACAATCCTCAGCTTTCCAAAGTGTGGCAATGGTTGGCAAAATTGCAGAGACTGATGTAAATGGTGTAAATTATAGTGGTGAGGGCAAGATCTCATTTTCACTCTTTTTTGACCATCCAATTGATAGCGCGAAGGGCACACCAGTGGTGCAGATTTTTGACTCACAAAAACAGCTTGTAAGAAGCCTCTCGCTTAAAGAGAAAGATGGACAGGCTGGATATTTGGATTTTATCTGGGATGGATTAGATGATAAGGGTAATCAAATGCCACAAGGTGAGTATTCTATCAGTGCAGAATATAATCTTAATCCAAATACAAATCAATATCTCTTAACACGTGTGGGGCGCGGAGAAATCCAAAGCGTGCTTTTTGATAAAGGTAAGCCACTGATTCGTATGGGTGAGCTTATTTTGCCATTATCTGCAGCATTGGAATTTTATGAAAAAGATATATTGCAAGGCATAAATTAGGGGCATAAATGGTAAATGGTGGATTACATCAAAGGGATTTAAATGAATGAGACTCTTTTTAATTCTGTAAGCGGGATAAAGACACATCAATTCGGGTTAGATTCTGTGGCAAACAATATCGCCAATGTGAATACAAATGGCTATCGTGAAAATATCCCAGAATTTAAAAATCTCTTCTCAGCTAAGCTTGATCATCTCAATGCAAACACAATCACAAACAATGATCGCTCCTATGGTGCTACAGCAGCAAGTAATGCGATCTCGACTAAAAGCGGAAACTATCACGCTAGTGATGGGGATTTCGATATGGCGTATATGGGGAAAGGTTGGTTTGTCGTCGGACCACAGCAAAATGGGAGCTTTGCCATCAATGATGATGGCTATGAGGCAGAACAGCCAGTTTTTTTCACGCGTAATGGTAGCTTTAATCGCGATGCCGATGGGTATTTGGTGACATCAGGTGGACATTATGTGTATGGCGTGAATCTAGGAAAAATAAATGAAGGTGTATTTACTTCTGCAAATGATGAGGATAGCGATTTAGCCGCGTTGCCAACGGGTAAAATGCAACCCCTTCAAATTCCTCAAGATATTAGATTCCAGCCGGTTTTGACAACAAGGGTTAATATGGCTATCAACCTTAATCCAAGGACTAATTTTAAGGATGCGCAAGAGTTCTTAAGAACGGGTAATGAGATCAATGCCAATCGCATATTGGATCAAGATGTGGCGTCATTTTCGGATAATGATGGGGTGCCATTTGATCCAAGGGCATTTAGGGATATTATTCTTACGATTAAAAAGGGCAAACAAGAGGAGCACTATCGCTTTAGCTATGGCACTGGTGGTGTTGAGGCAAATGAGTTTCACAGTATTAGGGATTTAGTAGGACTTTTTGAAAAGGCAGGATTAATCCTAGAGCCTACATCTGGGACGCGTGAAAATATCGCACTATCTGTAGCTAATACTTCGCAAGATTCGATTCAGGTTACTATAGGTGGCACATTAGCATCTCGTATAGGGATCAATACTTCTACCATAGATCTAGCGCAAAATGCCACCATACAATCAAAAGATTTAAAAATCGCCACTTACTCAGCAGCCACTGATATTTATGATGAAGATGGGCAGAAGTTTTTGCTTGTGAGTGATTTTTACTTAGTGGATTCTGGGGATTTTAGCGCGAATCCGCCATTACATCAAAGATGGATGGTAAAGAGTGCGATTTATGATCATAGTGGTGAGCTTATGGTGAGTGAAAATGAAGTTGAGCACGAATTGGATTTTGATGAAGGTGGAAGAGCGTTGGCTAGAGAGGTTGAGCTTGATTTTAAGGGAAATACAATCACCTATGATCTTACAAAAAGTAAGCATTATTTTACGCGTAATATGCTTTTTGAGGATTCTAAGCTCATTGATGTCGATCAAGATGGCAGAGCACAAGGTGAGTTAAAAAATGTGCGCATAGATGAAAATGGGATTATATTCCTTGCTTTTAGTAATGGCGTAAATGAGCCTATGGGGCGTGTGGGCATAGCGGCTTTCAGTAACGATCAGGGACTTAAAAAACACGGGGATAATCTTTTTAGCATCGAAAGAAACGGCACTACAAACACAGCTCCAAGTGGGAATCCAATTTTAGGCTGGAATGAAAAGGGTGATTTACGCTTCGGGCAGATTAAGTATAAACTCCTTGAGACAAGCAATGTTGATGTGGGGAATGCATTGACGAATTTAGTCTTATTTCAGCGCGGGTATTCGATGAATGCGAAGGCTTTTAGCACTGGGGATGATTTGATTAAAGAGGCAATAGCGCTAAAAAAATAGCAATAACATTCATCTTTTTGTAATAAATGCGTAAAATCACCTTGGGGAAGCATTCAGTAATGAGCGATAATAAGTAAAATCTGCTTAATTCATAAAACTTAAATAGATTTGCAAACAATGACAAAGCTAGATAGTTTAAAAAAGGAATCAAGTTTATTAAGAAGCTATCTATGTTGTATCTGTATTTTCCTCTTTATTTATGCACTGAAATCAATTAAAGCCATAATAATCCCGATGTTTTTTGCTAAAATTATGCAAAAAATCAATCCTAGAGATTTATTAAAAAGCAAGAAAGAAAATAAGCACTTGAGCGAGGAATTATATGGCTTTTTCTTGATAATCGCGCAAATTAATCATATTACTTTGTAAGAATATATATTAAACCTTGTTTGGCTAATTTTTTAAAAACCTTTAAATGACTGCTTGCAGCATAAAACTATCACTTTTTATAGCTAGAATCTATAAGGTCTAATCCAGGTTTATATTTACATTATGTTTTCTAAAGCCTGTGTTGTAGTTGTGGGGTTTGTTCCACTTTGTCTGACGTTCTCTATCCACAAAGCACACAGTAAGATCTGCTTTTGATTCACGATTTACCCAGCAAATACTAATACTCGTTTTGTTTTCTTTTTCTATAAAATACCAAAGTACATCGCCTTTTGTATACCTTTTGTGATCTACTTCATACACAAGCGAATCCGCCTTATATTCTGTATCTATCATATAAACACAAATATCTACTTTTCTTCCATCTGTAACATATGGACTGCCATTTTTACTCCTTTTGTATTTTTGATTTGCATTTATATCATTTTTTTATTTATCAAGTCGTCTATGGTTAAGAATATTAAGCATTGAGTAAAAAGGTTTAATTTGTAGCCAGTCTTTAGAATCTTTGTCTTTTGTTCTCTAAAATCTTACAATGCCAATTGACACCAATTCTTATGAGCAAGATTCTGGAATCTAATCATATTCAAAGCAATTATATTTTAAGATAATCCTTGCTTTATAGCTTTCTAAAGCCAAGATAGGCAATTTGAATTATAAAGCTTGCAAGGGCTTGCCAAAGGAGAAAAATGGAAAATCCTAAAATCACCCAGAATCTCAAATTTACTTCAGACTTTGGAGAAGTGGCTTATGATCTTTATGAGCCAGAGCAACCATTCAACCCGCCAATAATCATTCAAATCGCGCATGGAATGGCTGAACATAAAGGGCGTTATAAATGGGTGGCAAGCGCACTTGCAAAACAAGGATACATTGTAGCCATAAGTGATCACAGAGGACACGGAGAGAGCCTTAATATGCATAATAACATCACCCTTTGGTGAAATGGGAGAAGAAGGCTTTGAGAGGGCGACTTTTGATCTCTATAAGCTTAATTGCACTTTAAAAGAAAAGTTTAGCAATGCAAAAGTCGTGCTGCTTGGGCATTCTATGGGATCGCTTTTAGCAAGGCGCTATTTGCTTTTATATGCAGAATCTATTGAGGGGCTTATTCTAAGTGGCTCTCCTGCATATCATCCAAAAATCAAGCTTGGTATTGCAATGGGTAAGGTTTTTAGGTTTTTCAATATGTCAGAATTTGGCACTAAAATCCTCAATCGCTTCTTGTTTAATGGTTTTTATAAAAAGCTCACCCGACATAAAAAATACAAATCAAAATCTCTTGAATGGCTATGTTCAGACTCAAAAGTCGTGCAAGATTATAGAGATGATCCCAAGTGTAATTTTAGATTCTCATTGCAAAGTCTTTTAGGGCTTTTTGTGGGTATGAAAGAGGTGTATAATAATTTAGAAGTGAGGAAAACAAATCTGCCAATCTTGCTTATCAGTGGAAGCGATGATGTGTGCGGGGGATTTAGTATAGGTGTGCAAAAAGCGTGCCAGCACTTAAAAGCACAAGGCTATGAAAAAGTCGATATCATACTCTATAAAGGCGCACGCCACGAAATCCTAAATGAACCAATAAAGCAGCAAGTCATAGCAGATATAATCTTATGGATACAAGAAATAGCCGTTCCCAAGTCTTGACTATCAAAGAGAATCTCTTTAAGCCAAAATACAAAATCTTTAGGGGGATTTTATGGCAATATAGTATAATGTGATATCTATTTTATTTGTGGAGAATGATTGATGAGATTCCTTGCGTGTATTGTGTGTTTAATAATCTCTGTTAGCTACGCTAAAGATATAAGCCAAAAAGATTATGAGAAAAATCTAAAACATTATGAGCAAACTTGTAGCCAAGAAGCAAGCGATATTTGCTACAATGTTGGCTTGATACACGAAGAGAGAGGCTACTCTAGCGGAGATTTTACGCAGGCTTTTAATTATTATCAAAAGGCTTGCGATTGGGGTGAAGCATCTGGCTGTGTGAAAATAGGATTTTTATATACAGAAGGCAAAGGAGTGGGCAAAAGTGAATCTAAAGCAGCCCAATACTATAAAAAAGCTTGCGATCAGAATGAATCTTTTGGCTGTTTTTCGCTTGGAATATTGCATCGTCTTGGCAAAGGTGTATCTCGAGATATTAAAAAGGCAAAAAGCTATTTTAAAAGGGCTTGCAACCTTGGCAATCAATTGGGCTGCGATGAATCAGACGCACTATGATTTTTGCATTATTTAACACTACAAAGATCAAGCCAAGCACAAAAATATATAAAGCAATAAAATTGCTACAAAATTAAGCTAAATGGGTAATCCTAGTCAATGCGTTCACATATTTACCTTACACAAGAATCCTAAAGATTCAAAGTTTATGAGGCTTGATTTAAGAATAATAAACTCAAACTTTAGACTAGATTCTATATTTTCGCAAGGATTGTATTGAATGTCGCGCTTGGACGCATAACTTTTTGTGCTTTATCATCATCCATTTTATAATATCCGCCCAAATCAACACTCCTACCTTCAGCGCTTAAGAACCCATCTCTAATCTTGCTTTCATTATCGCTTAATTCCTTTGCAATTGGCGCAAAAGTCCCTTGCAAGCTAGAATCCTCACTTTGATTTGCTAAAGCTTTGGCAAAATAAAGTGCAAGATAAAAATGGCTTGTGCGATTATCATCTTCTTTTGCCTTTCTTGAAGGCGCTTTGTTATTATTAAAAGCCACTCGCCAATCGCGCTATCAAGGCAACTTGCTAGAATCTTGGCTTTTTGGTTGTTATTTTTTTGCGCATAGAATTCTAGGCTTGCTTGCAATGCTAAGAATTCGCCCAAACTATCCCAGCGCAAGTGGTTTTCTTCAAGCACTTGTTGCACTTGCTTTGGCGCTGAACCACCAGCTCCTGTCTCAAACATAGCTCCGCCATTAAGCATTGGCACAACAGATAGCATCTTCGCGCTTGTGCCAAGCTCTAAAATTGGGAATAAATCGGTTAAATAATCGCGCAAAACATTGCCAGTGATTGAGATAATATCTTTGCCTGCGCGGATGTATTCTAGCGATTTTAAGCAAGCTTCTTTAGGTGCTAGAATCTCAATATCTTTGCCTTTTTGGCTTAGACGTTGCTTGATTAAATCAATCATAATTTTATTACTCGCGCGCTTCTCATCAAGCCAGAAAATCGCCTTAGATCCAGTGATCTCCATACGCTCAATCCCTAAATCAATCCAATTTAGCACAGCATCATATTTTGCTTGATTTGCGCGGTAAATATCATTTTTTGAAACTTTATGCTCTAGCAAAGTATTACCCGCAGAATCTAGGATTCTAAATGTTCCATCACTTGGCGCGATGAAAGTCTTATCGTGTGAGCCGTATTCTTGCGCCTTTTTAGCCATTAAGCCGACATTTGCCACGCTTCCTAGAGTTTTAGGATCAAGCGTGCCAAATTTATGCAAATCCTCAATCACAGCCTCATAAATTGTCGCATAAGTCTTATCTGGAATCACAGCGTTTGTATCGCATTCTTTGCCATCTTTATCCCAAAGTTTCGCACCATTTTTAAGCATTGCAGGCATTGAAGCATCGACAATCACATCGCTTGGAATATGAAGATTTGTGATACCTTTATCAGAATTTACCATCGAGATTTTCGCACTCTTAGCTAGAATCTCATTATATTTAGCTAGAATCTCTTGCTTTTTAGGGGAGGATTCTATCTTGCTTAGAAGTTCTGAGACTCCGTTGTTAGGATTGATTTGGAGTTTATCAAACTCATCTTGGAAGCTATCAAAAAGCTCTTTAAAAAACACCTTAACTGCGTGCCCGAAAATCACAGGATCGCTAACTTTCATCATCGTGGCTTTAAGATACAAAGAAAATAGCGTATCATTTGCCTTGTAATCCTTAATCTGCTCAGCATAGAAAGAATCTAATTTTGCCACATCCATAAAAGTCGCATCTAAAATCTCATTTTTTTCAAGCTTTATGTCTTCTTTCATCACATGCACATTATTGGCATTATCAACAAACTCGATTTTCGCAGTTGTCGCACTTTTAATCAAAACCGCCTTTTCATTAGAGAAAAAATCTCCTTCATTCATATAAGAGACTTTTGTCTTAGAATTTTTATCAAATGGAATCACTTTATAAGGATTTTTCTTAGAGTATTCCTTAACTGCCCTGTGCATCGTCTATCAGAATTCCCTTGACGCAATACAGGATTTACCGCAGAGCCAAGCACTTTTTGGTATTTTTCTTTGATTTGTTTTTCTTCATTATTCTTAGGATCATCTGGAAAATCTGGAATATCATAGCCTTTTGCTTGAAGCTCTTTAATTGTGGCTTTAAGCTGTGGGATAGAAGCAGAGATGTTTGGTGTTTTAATAAGATTTGCATCGCTTTTCTTCACAAGCTCGCCTAGCTTTTCTAGCGCATCTGGGATTCTTTGATCGTTTTTAAGTCGCTCTGGAAATTGCGCGATAACTCTGCCAGATAGTGAAATATCTGAAGTTTCAACCTCGATATTTGTGTTTTTTAAAAACGCCTTTACAATTGGTAAAAACGAGTAAGTCGCTAAAGCTGAAGATTCATCAGTAAGTGTGTAGGTTATTTTCATAGGGCATCCTTTTTTAAAGTGTTTGAGTATAACAAAATTTATATTGATGATTTTTTATTCTTTTACTTTATTTTTGACTAACCAGAATCCAATCTTAAGTCCTAATCAATCACCAAAGATCGACTATGGCGATTTTGTAGCAATTTCTTGTGCGAATTCTAGACAGCTTTGGATTGTTTGCTTCGGGCTTACATAGCCTTCTACATCTTTATTGAAAGCCCCAAATGTCGTTATCCCAATCGCAATGGCAATATAGCTTCCATCCCAGCCAAAATTCTGCACAAATGAATAATAATTACTTGGCGCTGTGAAAATCACAATCGAGCGTGGTTCTGGCTTTAGTGCGGAATCTAGCGTTAGGGTTTTATTCTCATAAGCAATGACTTGCTTTAGCGCAATACCAGCCTCCAAAAGTCGCTCATCAAGCCCTGAGACGATTTTCTTTGCTCTAAAATAGAGTGGTTTTCGTTTTTTTAAAAAAGGGATGATCTCGCTTGCAAATTCTTCGCCATAAGAATTATTCCCCACAAACTCCACACAAAAGCCATTATCCTTTAGCACTTTAGCACTTTGGCTACCGATGACAAAAGATGGAATCTCTTTAAAACTCTGCATTTCTTTATAGCGCTGTATTTCTTGAATGAGTGATTGAATGGCGTTACGCGAGGTAAAAATAAGTGCATTGATTTGTCTTGCAGGTCGTAAGGGATCGATATGGGATTCTAAAAGAATCCTTTTAATCGGACAATACTCAACCTTATTAACAATCAAAGTTTTGATATCTGACATTGTTTGTGAATGCACAAGCACAATATCACGCATCATTTTCCTTTAAACTCAATCTTTTTGAATCCCTTCAAGCAAAATATGCCCGTCGATGGCTTGCTCACTTTGTGGGTCTTGCTCTAAAATCTTACAGTTATCAATAGCAACGGCAATATTACTCATTGGGGTTTGTGCTTTTCCAACAAACATATAAGTCTGTGAGACAAATATAAATTCCTTTTGATTCACTAAAAATCCATCGCAATCAAGGGTCTTGTTCTCTAAAAATGCCTGCTGAATAATGGCGATATTTTCATTGCTGCTCTGATTATTGTAGGTATAAAATGCCATTATCACGAGCATACCCAACGATACAAAACCCAAGAAAATCTTTTTTATCAAAGCCATATATGAATTGCGCAAAACTACAAATACAAGTGCTAATAAAAGCACAAAAATCATACCAATCGAAAAAGTTCCCATTATTTCACTCCTCGAAGCTGATAAGTAATATCTCCCGCACCAAAGCCAATGGCAATGCCATCTTTTAGCACTTCAATAAGCCTTTCATCTTTATAGATTTCTAAAACATTTCCACTGCGCTGGATTCTGCTAGCAAGAGTTGGCTTATAATGTCCAAAAAGAGCGTTAAAATCAACCTCTTGGCTTTTCTCTCCAGCACGCCAAACAGGCAAAATAATAAGCCGCCCAGAATCTAAAAAGCACTCTTGAAAGGCTTTTAGATTATCAAAAAGCCTTGAATATTTATGCGGTTGCCAAATGATTGTGATTTTATCAATTTTACGCAGGTCTGCATAGATTTTAAGCGCATTAAGCGTGACTTTAATCTCTGTTGGATGATGTCCGTAATCATCGATGATTGTAAGCAGAGATTTGCTTAGAATGTCAAAGCGCTTTTTAATGCCACAATAATTTTTTAGATTCTCTCTTATAGATTCTACATCCATAGAATCTAGCGCACATAAAATTGCCATTGAAGCATTGCTTGCTGTGTGGCTTCCAATCCCCCAAACTTCAAACTCACCCAAATCCCTTAACTCAAAGCGCGTATAAGGCTCGTCATTTTTTATAAAATAGCTTATGTTTTTAATGTCTTTTTTGGGATTTAAGCGGATGCAATCCAAATCCAAATCACGCAAAAACTCATCGTCATCATTCACACAGCGCTTTTTAGCAAGTTTTAAAAATTCTCTATAAGCACCATAGAAATCTTCTAAATTGTGATTATATGCTTCCATATGTTCTAGCTCGGCATTTGGCACGATGGCAAAATATGGATTAGAATTTAAAAAGCTTCTATCTGACTCATCCGCTTCAAATACGATATTTTGGCTTTGCACTTCGCGCACATTAGAATAAAATTCTTTAGATTCTGCACCGATAATCGCGCCAAAATCCGAAAAAATACTGCTTAACATCGCGCTTATCGTTGATTTCCCGTGTGCACCACACACGCTATATACGCGTTTAGAATCTAAGATTAGCTTTAAAGCTTGCGTTCGTGAGAATACTGGGATATTTTTGCTTTTTGCTTGGATTATCTCGATGTTATCTGGCTTAATGATTGTAGAGTGTATTATGATATCTTGGTTTGTTATAGCATCTTTAGAATGTGGGATTGTTATCTCAACACCAAGTGAGCGTAGATAATGAGTCGTAGGAGAGTGTGCAATATCGCTTCCGCTAATTATCGCACCTTGTGCTTTTAAATATTTAGCAAGCCCTGAGATTCCAATCCCACCAATACCAATAAAATGGATTTTCGCTTTTGAGAGTGGTGGAATCTGGCTTATTGCACTATGTTCTTGCATATATTTTTCATAGAATCTTTTAACCACAAGCAAAATCTCACGCAAATATTGAGTTTCATACACAAGCGCAATTCGCACAAACTCCTTGCCCACGCCTTCTCTACCCAAAAACCCACCCGGCAAAACTAAAATACCCTCTTGTTCATAAAGCTTTTTACAAAAATCCTCACCATCACGCACAAAAAGCCATAGATAAAAGCTATAAGGAGCGACATTGCTTTGTGGGAAAAGCTCTCTAGCGAGCTTCAAATTCTTGGCATAAATTTGGCGGATTTTTTCGCACTCGCTCTTATCGCGCCACGCTACTGCGCTAGCTTGCTGCAAAGGAAAAGGGATTGCCAATCCTGCATAAGTGCGATAAGTAGCATATCGTTTTAAAAACTCTCTATCCCCAGCGACAAACCCAGAGCGCAAGCCCGGTGCAGAAGATCGCTTAGAGATAGAATTTATAGCAATAACATTTTTAAATTCTGCATTTCCAAGTGCATATGAAGCTTCTAATACGCTTGGTGGAGGAGAGCTTTCATAGATTTCGCTATAGCATTCATCACACACAAGCAAGAAGTCAAATTCTAGTGCGTTTTGCACCCATATTTTTAGCTCATCAAGGCTTAAAGCCACGCCCGTGGGGTTGTTTGGAGAATTTAGGATGACAAGATTTGTAATTTTCATCTCTTCTTTACTTAAAAACGGCTTAAATTCATTTTCACTTGTAAGATTCATATAAATCGTCTTTGCACCGCTTGCGATTGCTGCACCCTCATAGATTTGATAAAAAGGATTGGGGTGGGCGATAACAGGAACCGATATAGCAGAAAAATAAAACTGAGGTAAATTAAAAAGCACTTCTCTTGTCCCGAATGTAGGGATAATATAGCTCTCATCTAATCGCAAATCATAGCGATTAACAATAAAATCTAGAATCGCCTTTTTGAGATAACTCTCCCCTCCTGAAGGAGGATAATAGCGCAACTGCTCTGCAAAATCTTTGAGGGCTTTTGTTATAATTTTTGGTGTGTCAAATTGAGGCTCGCCAATAGTTAGTTTTGTGATGTTTGGATTCTGGGGATTGATATCTTTTAGTAGAGTGTTTAAGCGCTCAAATGGATATGGTTGAAAAAGCATACATTGATTCCTTAATTTTAGATTCTTTAATATTTGTTTGGGACATTTTAAGCCATAATTCTAGTAGAATTTTTTTAAAAAACTATTTATAGCCTTGATTTTTTTTACAAGCATTGATAAAATTACAGCCTTACTTCATTGATTTAATTGCGGGAATAGCTCAGTGGTAGAGCACAACCTTGCCAAGGTTGGGGCCGCGGGTTCGATCCCCGTTTCCCGCTCCATTATTGATGACACTAAAGAATGCCCGGGTGGTGGAATTGGTAGACACAAGGGACTTAAAATCCCTCGGATATTGCTTCCGTGCCGGTTCAAGTCCGGCTTCGGGCACCACCAATGAGGCGACATAGCCAAGTGGTAAGGCAAGAGCCTGCAAAGCTTTGATTCCCCAGTTCGAATCTGGGTGTCGCCTCCATAAGCATAAACCAAATATAATATAAGCAATGTGCTTTGAATTTAGTTAAGGTTTTATTAGATTCTATCGGGAGATGGCTGAGTGGTTGAAAGCGGCGGTCTTGAAAACCGTTGAGGGTCACACCTCCGGGGGTTCGAATCCCTCTCTCCCGGCCATTTAAATCATCACATATTGATAATCTCTCAAGCCATCTAATTATTAAATATTTGTCTCATCAAGATATTAAAATTATAGTTTAGGGCAATGAATACATAAAATACTTCGATACTTTAAATAGCCTATAGATTAGGATGCTTTGATCTAGTGTATAAAATATTCTTTAGGTGCTCTGTGAGTGAAAATCGTTGCTACTGACTTGTTCGTGCCTATGTCGCCTAAGAATCCTAAAGCAAATTTCTCGGGGCTAAAAGTCCGTGATGTTTCTGCGCTCATCGGTTTCAACCCCTGTTACGCTTCCGCTTAAAGCTCGCTTCCTATGTGATGATTAGAATATTTACGAAAGAGAGTTCTCCTTTATTAATCATACCTATAAGAACCTAGAAGCAAAAACAGAATATGGAATTAAGAGTTAGTTTTAACTTCTATTTGTTTTTGTTTTTGAAATATGCGCTAATTCTACTTGTTTTGTTCTTTTGCATAACAATCTATGACTTCCATCTCACTAAAAAAACAATAATGGCTTATGCACCAGCCATTATGTTGGCATTAAGTGTTAATTTTTAGAACATATGACAAGAAGTTGTAAGTCCTGCAATTTTAATGCTTTCAATAGTGGCTGGATATTTTATGAATGATTGGTTTTTGATTGCTTATACGATCAAATACTTTTTGCTTATATCTATCGGAATCATCTTATATATAGACTTACGGCTAAGACCTTATAGCCTTGTTAATGAAAATAATAAGGTTGTTGCACATATCCTGCTTAGGTGAAATACCTCCACTTCTTTAAGTGGAGGTATTTCACGCTATCGTGCTAGAATGGTTTTTAATTCACTTTTAAAGAATAGCGCCTGGTAAGAATCGGATAAAATACACAAAAATATTCAAAGCTATTCTTGGTATTATGATTGCCCAAATATTGTAATGATATGAAGCTAAAATTTTTATTTTTAAGATATAATCTTGAGTTTAAAATAGTGTAAGGGCGATGATGAAACTCATAGGGGCAATTTATGTATTTATGTTGGTTTGTGGGGTATTGTTGGCATTTGATAAGGATACAGCACAGATTATCCAAACATACAGAACCCAAAATCTGCAAAAAACACAAGAGATTCTAGAAAAATATTTGCAAGATAAGAGCTTTTGGCTCTCACAGCTTGAAGGGCGCAATGTAGATTATGGGTATTTTGAGGGGTATGAATATTTGTTTATCTCTAATAAGGCTACGCCAAATCTAACACTTTATAGAATCAATCAAGATGGCACATTAACAAAGATCAATCAATCTAGTGCGCTTGTAGGTTCAGGAAAAGGACACAAGCAAACTGAGGGCGATCGCACAACGCCAATAGGTGTATATGACTTTACAGACAGGCTAAAGAATCTGCCACAATATTATGGACCACTTGCCTTTGCTACGGATTATCCAAATAACTACGATAAATCGCTCAAAAAGACAGGGCACGGAATTTGGATTCACGGAATGCCTCTTGATGGGAATCGCGAGGAGCTTAACACAAAAGGCTGCATTGCTGTGGAGAATGATATCTTATCAGAATATGGCAGAATTATCGACCACCAAAAAACAATCCTCATCACCTACGAGAAAGACTTCCGCCCTGCTCAAAAAGAAGAAATCGCAAATTTATTAGTGTCTTTGTATGTGTGGCGCAATGCGTGGATTAGGAATGATTTGGAGACATATTTGAGCTTTTATTCTAAGGATTTTGTGCGCCCAGATGGAATGAAATATGATATATTCGTGCGATATAAAACACAAATTTTTGCTAAACAAGAAGATAAAAACATCATCTTTAACAACATTAGTATTACACCTTATCCAAATCAAGAGGGCAGGCTGATGTATCGCATAAGTTTTATGCAAGATTATAAAGCCTTTAAAAACAAACGTACAAGCTATGTCTCAAATGGATTTAAGGTTTTGTATGTGCAGTATGAGAATCAAAAAATGCAGATTCTAAGCGAGTAGAAAGTGCGCACTAGATTCCGGATTTCAGAATGTAGATCAAAAAATCTTGCGCGCTATCGTTTTGCTTTTGCGGTGGGGCTATTTTTTGCTGTTGGGGTTTGTGCGTGGGCTGCCCCTAGTATCCCGACTGTGAATCTCTCTTTAAGTGCGCCAGATACACCAAAGCAACTTGTTACATCGCTAAATGTCGTTGTGGTCTTGACGTTACTTATTCTTGCGCCTTCGCTTGTGCTGGTGATGACAAGCTTTATGCGCCTTATTATTGTGTTTTCATTCTTGCGCACAGCCCTTGGCACACAGCAATCCCCACCAACTCAGATTCTAGTCTCACTCGCATTGGTGCTGACATTTTTTATAATGGAGCCTATTGGCAAAGAAGCCTATGAGAGCGGGATAAAGCCATATATAGCTGAGCAAATCGGCTATGAAGAAGCCTTTGAGCGCGCAACTAAACCATTTAAAAAATTTATGCTTGATAATACAAGGCAGAAGGATTTAGCGCTATTTTATAGAATACGCAATCTCCCAAATCCCCAAACTACCGCTGATGTGCCTTTAAGCATTGCTATTCCGGCTTTTATGGTGAGTGAGCTAAAGACGGCATTTATGATTGGCTTTTTGTTATATTTGCCATTTTTAGTGATTGATATGGTGGTGAGCTCGATACTTATGGCTATGGGTATGATGATGGTGCCACCAGTGATGATTTCACTGCCTTTTAAAGTGCTGGTTTTTGTGCTTGTGGATGGGTTTAATCTGCTGATAGGTTCACTTGTGGGAAGCTTTAAATAATGGGCTTTTAGAAAGCCTATATTTATGTGTGGTGATTACTTTCTATTAGACTTTTTAGGTTCAGGTAAAAGCGGGGCGATAATCTCTATCACTTCTTGCAATAGTGAAGTAGAATCAACATCAACGATATGCCATTTTTGTTTTGTGCCTTTATAAAAGGGAGTTTTTGGAGCAGATTTTAGAAGTGTGGATAGTTCTGGGTATTGCTTAATAAAGAGTGTTTCATCACAGAGTAAAAAGAGTGGTTTTGGTATACTAAAAGGCTCATTAGAATCCCTCACATAAATGCAGTAATCCCCAAACATTTTTCTAGCACTAAATATATAACGACTTGTGCTAAACTCTAGTTGCTCTAGCACAAAGTCTTTAAATTCTGCGGAAGTAGCCATTCCTCTATCCTTAAAATTTTGATTAAGGCTCTAAAATTAAGCGATTATTCTTTACGCCTTTGATACGCACCTTATCTCCATCATTATAGATTCTCTCTCCTTCAAATTTCCAAAGCGTGCCTTTAAAATACACCATACCTTCTTGTATCACACCCTCTCCGCTAGAATCTAAGAAATTTTCTTTAAGTGTTTGAGAGTGTGAAAATATACGTTTCAAAGGTTTGCGTAAAAAAACAAGAGAAAGCAAGGTTGTGTACCAACACTTATGCTTTGTGAAACGATTGCAGGGAGAGCAAGGCTTTCAAAATCTATAAAAATTCCTAATATGGCTGTTATAATAAATCCAATACCAACAAACATCAAGAAAAATGAAGCAAACAATATTTCTAATATTAGTAGCCCCACACCTATGCTTAAAAGTATCCATAGTGAAATCATTGCACTACCTTTTTAGATAGAAAATCTTGAATAACGCTAAGTCCACCGATAAACTCGTTTGTCTCATAAGGGATAATTACCTTATCCTTGCTTGGATTTTTTGCCATTTCGTTAAATGCCATAATTCTTTCTTTGACAAGTAAAAATTCTGCAGCTTTTTCATTTTTGCTCATTTGCGCGGCAATAAGCTCCATTGCATCACTTTGTCCTTGTGCTAGGGCGATTTGTTCATATTTTTTGGCATCAGCCATTCGTTCGATAGCTTCTGCTTGTAAAACTTTTTCCTGCTTAAGAGCTTCAGCATTTCGGATGAGTGCTTCTTTTTCTGCTTGTGCCTTTAGTTCTATGGCACGTTTTTCGCGTTCTGCTTTCATTTGAAGATTCATCGCTATTTCTATGTCCTTGGGCACAGAAATTTCACTAATCTCTACTCGCATAATCTTTACACCCCAATTGTTTGCTGCATCACCTAATGCCACTTGTAAAGCGGCATTTAGCCTATCGCGACTTGAGAGTGAATCATCAAGGTTAATACGTCCTATTTCACCACGAAGTGTTGTTGTCGCAAGGTTTGCGATAGCTTCTTCATAGTCATTTACGCTATATATCGCCATTTTGCCATCAAACACTTTTAAAAATACAATTCCATCAATATTGATATTGACATTATCTTTTGTGATGACTTGTTGTCGTCCAATGTTAATGAGTTGTTCACGTATGGTAACCTTTGAGCGGACTTGGTCAATAAGAGGAATAATAAAATGCAAGCCACCCTCAAGAACTTTGTGGAATTTGCCTAGTCTCTCTACTATCGCTACATCAGTTTGTGGGACAATCTTAATTCCAAAAAATAGCACTGCCACAACAAATACTAGCACAATAAAAGCAAAAGCGTAGATATCCATCATTTACAATCCTTTATAAATACTTAAATTTCAACTTGTAATTGTAGCATAATCAACAATAATCAAGACTGGCATTTGGTGAGTAATTATTGAATCATAAAATTGACTATGATCACTATAATTTGCACTTTGGTGCTACACTATGTTTATAAATTTTAGATTTTAAGGGTGGTGTTTAGAATCTAAATCAAGGAGAAAATATGTTAAAAATGGGTGATAAAGCACCAGAATTTAGGCTACAAAATGCCGATGGCATAGAAATATCACTTAGATATTTTAGACAAAAAATCATTGTGGTTTATTTTTACCCGAAAGACAATACTTCAGGTTGCACGATTGAGGCAAATGAGTTTAGTGCGCTTTTGGATGAATTTACTAAAAGGGATGCTGTCGTGATAGGTATTAGCCCTGATAACCCAAAGACACATCAAAACTTCATCCAAAAGCAAAATTTAGGGCATATTCTTTTGAGTGATCCTAATAAGAGTGTGGCAAGTGCGTATGGCGTGTATGGTAAAAAGCTGATGTATGGCAAAGAAATTATGGGAATTATCCGCTCACCTTCGTGATACAAGATGGACTTGTTAGACAAGCTTTCTACAATGTTCGCGCTAAAGGACACGCTAAAAAGGTTTTAGAATCTTTAGATAATCTTTGGGTGAGTAAAACTTAAGAGATTGGATTATGCTCTTAATTTAACAGAATCTAAGCAAGCCTTAGATTCTAAATTTCGTATTGGCAATCTTGCAAAAATCTTTTGGTTTATCTTTGGCTAGAATCTAGATTCTAGGGATTGAGCTCTTTGTAGTGCTTAAGATAGATTTCTTGCATTGAATCTTGTAGCTTTTCATACCAGTCTTCGCCTTCTGGATAAAATGCATCCATCATCACCATTCTAGCAGTTTTAGAAGTCGCTTCAAATGGTGAGGTATTATAGATTTTACGCGTATTGATAAGAACGATTGGTTGGATTTTTAGCTTGAATTTTTCAGCTAAAATCTTAGCACCCGGCTTAAATGGTAGCAGTTTTTCTGTGCCTTTGCTTCTTGTGCCTTCTGGGAAGATTACTATCGGGCGGTTTTGGGCTAGTTTTTCTTTCGCTATTTTAAGCAGAAAGCTTAAGCCTCTTTTATCCTCTCTATCAATGAGAATCATCTCAGGTCCGCGCAACGCATAGCCATAAAGCGGAATCTCACCAAGCTCCTTTTTGGCAACCCAGCAAATATTGCACGGATGATAAGCTTCAAGGCACAAAATATCAGCAACACTTTGATGATTAAGAATAATAAGTTCTGCTGTGCTATCAAATTCACCAACCTTTTGCAAATCAATACCAGAATAAGTAAAAAAGCGATAGCACGCCATACGCGATTTTCTAGCATTGTTTTCTTTGCGATTTATGTAGATAAATATCATAATAACAGCAAGACCAATAGCAATGAGTAATGTTTCATAAATTCCTTTTAATTTAGCGCGCATCTTCTGCCTTTATCCAACCAACTATATCATCGTTTGTAATGATTTTGTAGTATTGATTATGTTTGCCTATGACACGCACATTGATTGGTTCTTGTGTCGTCATAAGAATCGTAGAATTGTAAGTGGGAAGCACCCAAATATGTTTATTAACTTCAAGTGTAACCTTTTTGGTATAAAAAAGACTATATAGCAAATAAATAAGCAAAATAATCGCTATAGCCCATAGAATCTTTTGGAATCTTTTAAAGAAAAAGGACAAAACTACAAGGATAGTAATAATGCTACCCATAAAAAGTGCAGAATATAGTAAGTAGGTATTTTTAGGTTTTAGACTCTCTTGCGTGCCTATAGTATCTGTTGATGGGACGACTGGAATGCGGATTTCTTCAAAGCGATTACTTGAGAGCGAGAAATACTCAAAGCTAACATTTTGCACATTTTTTGGCAGAATGCAGTAAAAAATCGCATTTGACTCATTGGGACTGAAGTTTGAACGCTCGATACCTTGCTTTTCAAAATCAGGCAGTCTAAAGTCCTCTAAATTTGCATTCTTTGCGTTAATTTCAAAAGCAAGGAGGTTGTTTTGGGCATCATAGTTGCGCGTTTTGTATGTTTCTAGTTGTAGTGTATCAGCAACGACCCCAACGTATTTTTTATTTTGGTATAGATCAATAACATTAAGTTGGATCGGAGAAGTTGATGAGAGATCTATGTAAGAACCATTTTTTGGGAGAGCTGATACCTCAAATGGAGGTATAATTGCACCTGAAGCTAGAATCTTGAAATAATATGTGATTTGGAGGTTATTCTCATCAATTTGCTTCCATTGGGCATTTGGGTTTTTTAGGGTAATATTATCAGTTGTAGTCTGATCGATAAAAGAGCTATATTGCAAGGATGCGCCATTTACTAGCACTGCATTATAGGTGATAGGAATGGTTTGCCCGACATAAATAGTGCCTTCCAGAATTTCTTGGGGCGTGATATTTTTGATATACAAAATCCGCTCGCTAGCATTACTAAAGCCAAAAACACATAAAAATAAAAAAACTATCCTTCTCAAGATTCCATCCTGTAAAGTGATTCAAGCATTTTTAAGCCGCCTTCTCCCCCTATAATTTTTTCTATAGCGCGTTCTGGATGAGGCATAAGTCCAAATACATTTCTTCGCGCATTACAAACTCCAGCGATACGCCCAATAGAGCCATTCACATCATCAGCGTAGCGCATTAGAATTTGGTGATTAGATTCTAGGGTTTTTAATTGTTCTGCTTGGATATAGTAACTCCCATCGGCGTGCGCGATTGGTAAGTTTATGTGCTTATTTTTTTCATAAGAAGCCAAGAGTGCATTATCTGTATTTTCGATGATTAAATCTTGATCTTTGGATATGAAATGCAGATTCTTATTGTGTTTAAGAGCACCCGGAAGCATTCTGGATTCTGTGAGAATCTGGAATCCATTGCAGATTCCAAGCACTCTCCCGCCAGCTAAAGCAAAGTTTTTGACTGCTTTCATAATCGGCGCTAAATGCGCTATCGCACCGCTTCGTAAATAATCTCCATAGCTAAATCCACCCGGAATCACAACAAGCCTTGTCTCATTGGGAATAGAGGTATTTTTATGCCAAACCATTCGCGTTTTAATACCTAATATTTTTTGATATGCATACTCCATATCAAATTCACAATTTGTCCCTGGAAATCGCAAGATACTAACCATTAATCGTCTCGCATTTCAATTTCATAATCTTCAATTACTGGATTTGCCAAAAGATCTTGTGCTATGCTTTGGACTTTAGAATTTGCTTGATTTTTTGTAATGTTTTTAAATTCCAAGAGGATTTGTTTTTTAACACTTACATTGCATACATCGTCAAATCCCAGTGAAGAAATTGCATTATGGATGGCTTTTGCTTGAGGGTCTAGCACGCCGTCTTTAAGCTTAATAGTTACGATAGCAAGCATTTTGCTCCTTAATTCTGCTTGATTCGAGAAAGCACTTCTTGATAAGCTTCTTTGAGATTTCCTAAATCTTGCCTAAATCTATCTTTATCAAGTTTCTGATTTGTAGCTTTATCCCAAATCCTGCAACTATCTGGAGAGATCTCATCTGCAAGGATAATTTCTCCTTGCTTATCCCTACCAAACTCAAGTTTAAAATCTATAAGTCTTAAATTTCTTTTATCAAAAAAGTCTTTTAGAATCTCATTGATTCTCCTTGCCATATTTTTTAGAGTTTCAAGCTCTTTTTTATTCTTGATAATGCCTAATATCTCGCAGTGTTCATCTGTAATAATTGGATCGCCAAGTGCATCATCTTTGTAGTAAAACTCCACGAGCACAAATGGTAAAGCTAATCCATCTTGAATGCCAAGTCGCTTTGATAGCGAACCTGTAGCGACATTGCGCACAACAACCTCAATGGGAATAATCTCTACCTTTTTGCATAGCATATGCGTATCATCAAGTTTTTGAATAAAGTGGCTTTTAATGCCAGCTTTATCAAGAAGCGTAAAAATTACAGAGCTAATAGCGCAATTTAGCGCACCTTTGCCAGATTCTTGAGATTTTTTCTTGGCATTAAAAGCCGTTAAGTCATCTTTAAATTCTGCGATAATCTCATCGGCATTTAAAGTTGCAAAGAGCTTTTTGCCTTTTCCTTCATAAATCATTGCTTGTTTTTTCATATTTATCTCTTATTTTGGAGTTTTTTAGACTTATCCGCTTTTGGAGTTTTTAAAATATTCCAAGCTTTTAGCGTATCGATTGCGGATTTTAGCTGAATATCGTTTGCCACATCGGTTACACTAATGTGCTTTTGCGCTTCTTTATTTTCTTTGTCTTCGGTTTTATTCGGGTTATCTTGGTTGATTTTTTGGAGTTCGTTTTGTAAATGATTGCGCAATTCTGCCTCTTTAAGCTCAAAACCTCCATTATCTTGAGGGACCACTCCTGGATGCACAACTATATCTGGCTTAATCCCCACTGCTTGAATAGTGCGTCCGCTTGGGAGGTAATATTTTGCTGTGGTAAGCTTGATAGCTTCAGTATTGCTGATTTGCACTACAGCTTGCACACTTCCCTTTCCAAAAGTTTCTTCACCTACAACTAATCCTTTATGATGATCTTGTAATGCCCCAGAGACAATTTCGCTTGCACTCGCTGTCCCACTATTTACAAGCACGACTACAGGTAGATTCTCATAAGGTGCTTTGCTAGAAGCGTTAAAGACAGTATTTTCTTCTTGGATTTTTCCTTTTTGTGAGACGATGACTCCATTACTGATAAAAAGTTTTGACAGATCAACAGCTTGGTCAAGCAAACCGCCTGGATTATTGCGTAAATCCAGAATCAAACCCTCAATATTAGGATTTTCCTTAAGGGCTTGTTTGACACTACTTGTTACATTTTTATCAAAAGATGTAATGCGGATATAAAGATAGGGTGTATCATCGATAGTTTTTGCATAAACTGATTTTACCTTGATAATGTCGCGCGTAAGTTTAAATTCTAATGGCTTGCCTTCGCCCTTGCGGACAATAGCAAGAGTTATAGACGTTTTTGGTTTGCCTCGCATAAGATTTACAGCATCATCAATATTCATCCCAATTGTGCTCTGATCGTTTATTTTTAAAATCACATCGCCACTTTGTAATCCAGCTTTTTGCGCTGGTGTATCATCAAGAGGAGCAACCACAGTGATCGCCCCATCTTTCATTCCAATAGTAATGCCAAGCCCGCCGAACTCGCCATCGGTTTGCGTTTTAAGCTCTTTGTATTTTTTCTCATTAAGATAAGCTGAGTGCGCATCAAGATTGGCTAGCAAGCCATCGATAGATTTATTGACAATCTCATCAATGTCGATCTCCTCGACATAATTCGCCTCTATTGTTGCGATGATTCTTGCAAGGCGGTCAAAAGCTTGTGCTCGTTGTTTTTTAGAATCTATATTTTGGGTGGTAGTGGTATTTGTTTGTGGGATGGCACTAAGATTTCCTAAAGCAAGGATAATCCAGATAAATCCTATCAATATACCAAATATAAAATTTCTATCCATTAAAATCCTTAAATAAAAAGTTAATCGCTTATTCTATCCTAATAATTCTAAAAAGTATGTTTAATTCAGGTAAGATTTTAAAAATGCAAACTTTATAATAAAGTAAATAAAAAACTTTATATATTAAGACTAAAGTATTATAATACTACTTTTATAAAGTTTTATATAAAAGGAGCAAAAATGAACTTTGATAAAATGACTAACCATTTTAAAGAAACACTAGATTCTGCAGCTTCGTTAGCCTTGCATTCTCAAAATCAAGAAATCACAACTGCACATATGCTATGGGCAATGCTTACAAATTCTCAAAGTATTCTAAACCAAGCCTTAAACAAAATGAATACCCAAAAATCTGCTATTGAGCTTGAAGCAAAAAGCGTAGTGGAGAATCTACCTAAATCATCTAATGTCAATAAAGAAAGCCTTAGTCTTGCTAAGGACTTGTTGCAAGCCCTGCAAAAAGCACAAGGCTTTAGTGTGCAAAATGGAGATTCTTACATCGCGCTTGATAATTTTATAATCGCAAATATTAAAGATGATGTTTTTATTAAGATTTTAGGAAAATATCTTGATTTAAACGAGCTAAAAAAAACACTTGAGACAATTCGCGCAGGCGCTAAAATCCAGAATCAAAATGATGATTCAAACTTGGAATCTTTAGAGAAATTTGGCATTGATCTTACAAAAAAAGCCCAAGAAAATGCGCTTGATCCAGTTATCGGGCGTGATGAGGAGATTTTACGGATGATGCAGATTCTAATTCGTAAGACTAAAAATAATCCAATTTTACTAGGTGAGCCCGGAGTTGGAAAAACTGCTGTTGTAGAAGGTTTAGCCCAACGTATAATTAAAAAAGATGTGCCATTAAGCTTGCAAAATAAACGCGTCATCGCGCTTGATATGAGTGCACTTGTGGCAGGGGCGAAGTATCGAGGCGAGTTTGAGGAGCGCTTAAAAGCCGTTATTGATGAAGTTAAAAAAGCTGGGAATATTATTTTATTTATCGATGAGATTCACACGATTGTAGGTGCTGGGGCGAGTGAGGGAAGTATGGATGCAGCAAATATCTTAAAGCCAGCATTAGCGCGCGGTGAGCTTCATACAATTGGTGCCACAACGCTTAAAGAATATCGCAAATATTTTGAAAAAGATGCAGCCCTAACGCGTAGATTTCAGCCAATTGCGCTAAATGAGCCAAGTATCAATGAAGCACTTCAGATTCTGCGCGGGATAAAAGAGCGACTTGAAGCGCACCATAATGTTAATATCACAGATTCTGCACTTGTGGCAGCAGCCAAGCTTTCATCGCGATATATCACAGACAGATTCTTGCCGGATAAAGCAATTGATCTAATCGATGAAGCTGCAGCTGAGTTAAAAATGCAAATAGAATCTGAGCCAAATGAGCTAAGTGCGATTAAGCGGCAAATCCAAAGTCTAGAAGTCGAAAAAGAAGCACTAAAAATGGAGAAAAAGCAAGAAAACCAAGCAAGGCTAGAAGAAGTGCAAAAATCTATAAGCGATGCAAATGAAGAGAAAATCCGCCTAGAAGCGCAGTTTGAAAATGAAAAAAGCGTCTTTAAAGAAATCGCTCAAAGCAAAAACAACATAGAATCTCTAAAAAACCAATCCGAAATCGCTAAGCGCGAAGGTAATCTTCAAAAGGCGGCTGAAATTGATTATGGGCTTTTGCCTGATGCTTTAAAGAAAGAAGTTGAGCTTGATCAAAAATGGGAGAAAATGCAAGAAAATGGCACATTGCTTAAAAATGCTGTGACACAAGAGAGCATAGCGGGCATTATTAGTCGTTGGACGCAAATCCCAGTAACAAAAATGCTTCAAAGTGAAAAAGAGAAGATTCTAGGGGTTGAGAGCGTTTTGCGTGAAAGTGTTGTGGGGCAAGATGAAGCGCTAAAGGCGATAGCTCGTGCGATTAAGCGCAATAAAGCAGGGCTTAGTGATAGTAATCGCCCGATTGGAAGCTTTTTATTCTTAGGTCCTACGGGTGTGGGGAAAACCCAATCCGCAAAGGCTTTAGCGAAATTCTTGTTTGATTCTGATAAAAATCTTATTCGCTTTGATATGAGTGAATATATGCAAAAGCACGAAGTAAGTCGTCTTATTGGTGCAGCGCCGGGCTATGTAGGCTATGAAGAGGGCGGGCAGCTCACAGAAGCAGTGCGCAGAAAGCCTTATAGCGTAGTGCTTTTTGATGAGATCGAAAAGGCGCATCCTGATGTGTTTAATTTGTTATTGCAAGTGCTTGATGATGGTCGATTAACCGATAATAAGGGAGTTGCAATTGATTTTAAAAACACAATCATTATCCTTACAAGCAATATCGGAAGTGATAAAATTATGGAGATAAATGACAAGAGTGAGCGTGAAAAGGAGGTTAGAAGCGCGCTAAAATCTTTTTTTAAGCCAGAATTTTTAAATAGGCTTGATGATATTGTGATCTTTAATCCACTAAATATTCAAGAAATATCACAAATCGTGGATATTTTATTAGAAAATATCGCTAGTAAGCTTGCTGAGCGTGCAATCCGAATTGAGCTTACACCAAAAGCCAAAGAATTTATAGCACAAGTTGGCTTTGATCCTGTGTTTGGTGCGCGTCCGCTAAAAAGAGCGCTTTATGAGCAAGTTGAGGATGTTTTAGCGGAGATGATTTTAGAAGATAAGATAAAAGAGGGCGATAGAGTTGTCTTTGATTCTGATATGCAAAAAATACTCGTAGATGTTAAAAATTAAGCAATTATTATGGTTTAATGAGATTTTGCTACAATTTAGCTTAGATTCTCAAAAGGGCAATGATGATTGGATTTAGATTAAAGAGGGCTATTTCTTGTAGTGTGCGTTTGGTATTTGGCATTAGTGCGGCGATTGTGGGTTGTTTTGGTGCCGTGGATTCTAGCTTGTTTGGTATGATAAATGAACTTAATAAAATCAATACCAAAATCATTAAAATACAAGATTCTAGCAAAAAAGCATATCTTACAGATGATAAGCTACAGATTCTAGAGGAGTTTCTTAACTCTGTAATGGATACTAAAATTCCAGTTGGGCTTGATATAGCACAGAATCTAAGGCAGCAAGATGCGCTTAATTTTTTACTTATAGAATCCACAAGTAAAAATCAGAATCTAGCTATAAATCAAGCCCAGCTTATTGACCTTAAGCTTGATGAGAATCTTTATAATACCTTAAGTGCATTGCGTAAAAATATACATTTTTTCTCTACAAAAGATAGCGTTATAAATATCATTTCACCGCACTTAGATTTTATAAAATCCTTGCAAAAAGACTTCCAAAATCTAGCTTTGCCATCTTTACAAGATCAAGAGAAGTATTCTTTAAAGTTTGCTACTTTCTATGAAGCTTTAGAATATCTCTCACAAAACACCCAAAAAATCCTGCCACAAAATGTTTTTTTAAATATTAGCGTTGAGTGGTTTTTACATAAAATCTCGTTTATCATTCCACAAAATTACTCAAGCCCACTAGCTTCTAAGATTCTAGTCTCGATATTTGTTTTTATCATTCTTTGGCTGTGTAGAAAAATCATTGCAAGAGTCATTGTTTGGTTTGTGGATTTGGCTGTAAGGTTTGCTAGAGAAGATGCACAAACCCAAATACAAATCCAAAAAGGCATCATTAAGCCTATTTCGTGGTTTTTATTTGTCGTAAGTGTGAATATCTCTTGTTATATTTTATATTATCCAGCGATACTTCCTAGCGGGCTAGAGAAGTGGTTTAGCGTGATTTTTATCATACTTTTTGCGTGGTTTATGATTGTGATATTTAGCGGATATGGAGTCGCTTTTATCACAAATCTTGCACAAAAATCAAGTAACACATTTCGTAAAGAAGTTATAAATCTAATCTTAAAAGTTGTGTATTTTATCATCATTATTATTGCGATTTTAATGATATTAAAAACACTTGGATTTAATATCTCTGCGATTGTTGCTTCGCTTGGTTTGGGTGGTTTGGCAGTGGCATTAGCAGTGAAAGATATGCTTGCGAATTTCTTTGCTTCTGTGATGTTACTATTTGATAATTCATTTTCTCAAGGTGATTGGATAGAATGCGGTGGAGTTGAAGGAACAATTGTTGAAATGGGACTTAGGAGGACGACCATAAGGACTTTTGATAATGGGCTTGTGCTGATCCCAAACTCAGAATTAGCTAATAAATCTATCACAAATTGGAGTAGGAGAAAAGAAGGACGATTGATTAAGTTTGTAATTGGGCTTACTTATGATTCTCCAATTGGGGCTATTGAAAAATGCATCACTGATATTAAAGAAATGCTCATTAATCATCCTAATATCGCTAAAGATTCTGATGAAAAAAATGTGGATTATCGTTTGTCATTGAAAAAAGATATAGTTTCTGTAGATGATTTACTTGGGTATAAAAGAAGTATAAATGTCGTTTTAAATGAATTATCAGATAGCTCAATTGATATTTTAGTATCTTGTTTTAGTAAAAAAACAACCTCTATAGAATATTACAAAACAAAGCAAGAAGTGATTATTGAGGTTATGAAGATTGTAGAGAAGCGTAATTTGAGCTTTGCGTATCCTTCGCAGAGTTTGTATATCGAGAAATTTTCACAAAAATAATTTATGAAGGAGTTTTTATGAAAAAATCTTTATTTGCGGTAGCAATATTTTTATTCATTTCAAGCAATCAAATGCTTGCGTGTGATTATTACGAAAATCGAAAAACATTAAAAGAAATAATGGAAACTGGAACTTATAAATCAAATGTGTCAGGCAAGGTATGCTCGGATGATAAGAAAAGTGTTATACCAATTAAAGATGGCAAAGCAGATGGTAAGGTAAAAGTGTTTTTAACAGACACAGATATTAGAATCATAAAAGTCAAATTTAAAAATGGCATTAAAAAAGGTTTATATAAGGAATATTATCCATCTGGCAGATTACGGGTTAAAGTAAAATTTAAAGACGGCAAAGAAGAAGGTTTATGGAAAGCTTATTACGAATCTGGCGCGTTAAAGGTAGAAGTAAATTATAAAAATGGCGAGCTAGAAGGATTATTGAAAGGTTATTATGAATCAGGCGCATTAGATGCTGAAGGAAATCTTAAAGATGACCGAAGAGAAGGTTTATGGAAAGAATATTATGAATCTGGTGTATTAAAAATTGAAGGAAATTTTAAAGATGGTAGAGAAGAAGGTTTGTGGAAATATTATGACGAATCTGGAAAATTAAAGGAAGAAGCAAATTATAAAAATGGTGAAAGAATAAATTAAAGGCTTTAAAATTTAGAAATTGAATTGTTTTGCAATAATCTTTAAAGATAAAATCAAATATTTAATGAAAGCCTTTTTAATAGATTTTGCAAATCTGTAAAATCCATTAACTCAATGCAAAATAACTAAATGAATCCTTGACTTTATTTGATTTTTTGCATAAAATTACGGTTTTATTTGCTTCTATTCCGGATTAGCTCAGCGGTAGAGTAGGCGGCTGTTAACCGCTTGGTCGCAGGTTCGAATCCTGCATCCGGAGCCACTTTTATTTCCTCTTTATTGCTTTTTAGTAGTGCTATTTAGGATTCTTAAGATTTTGTGTATTAACGATTAGACTCTTGCAGATATTTAAAAAAGCGCGATAGAGTAGGGCAGATTTTTTAAGATTTTGGCGCAATGCTTTGTATTGCGGGCAGTGCAGGGCTACAAGATTCCAAAAATCCTTAGAGTGATTTTTATGCTTGATGTGTGCTAGTTCGTGAATGATTACATACAAAATTTCATCAACGGGCGCAAATACAAGCAAAAGAGAAAAGCTAAGTCTGTCTTTAGTGCAGCTTCCAAAGCGGCTAATAGATTCTTTAATGCTAATTTTGGAAAACTCTAAATCCATATTTTTGGCACACAGCGCGACATTATCGTTTAAAAACTCACAAAGTCGTGCTTTTAGATGTGCTTTAGGGTAGGGTGTGCTCCATTTGCCAAATAGCATTATTTGATTTTTATGTGCTTGGAGAGTGGAATTGATTGGTATTATAGATTGATTGAGTTTGTGTAATGCAGAATCTAGCCATTTGGCATTAGATTCTAGGAAGTCTTTGATTTGACTAATTGAGAAGCTTTTGTGATGTGAGAGCTTAATAAAAGGTGCGTATGTTAGATTCTGAGTTAAATCAAGATAGACATAAAGGCGAATTTTATGTAGTTTTGTAGATTCTAAAATGATGTTGTGATTATGGAAAGTAAGCGTGTTTTGAGGTTGTATTTTTGTTTGTGGAAGGTGCATTTTAATTCTTTTTTGATAAAATTTAAGTTTAAATTATACCAAAAGGATGATGATGAAAGTCTTATTGCTTGAAGATGTGCGAGGACTTGGTAAAAAGGGTGAAGTTTGCGAGGTTAAAGATGGATATGGTAAGAATTTTTTAATCGCTAATAATAAAGCCAAACACGCCACGAATGAAGTTATTAATCGCTATAAAGCAGAACAGAGAAATCTTGCCGAAAAACAAGCTCTTGAGATGGTAGAGCGCAAACAACTTGCAAAAAGCTTGGAAGATATTGTGGTCGTGCTTGTTAGAAAGGGCAATAATGGCGCACTTTTTGGTTCAATTACAAAAGATGAAATCGCCCAAGAGCTAGAATCTAGCCATCATTTAAGTGTAGATAAAAAGCTTATTGAGATAAAATCGCCAATTAAAAACGCCGGGGATTTTGTTGTTTTAGTAAAACTTGGTAATGGCGTGAATGCAGATTTGAAGGTGCAAGTTAAGGTGCAATAGGAAAAGATATGTTTGAAGCGACGACAATTCTGGGATATAAAGGCGAAGTAAATGGTAAAAAGGTGGCAATAATTGGCGGAGATGGGCAAGTAACTTTTGGAAACTGCGTGCTGAAGTCAAATGCGAGAAAAATCCGCACTTTATACAACGGACAGATTCTAAGTGGATTTGCCGGAAGCACAGCTGATGCGTTTAGTTTATTTGATATGTTTGAGCGGATTTTAGAATCTAAAAAGGGTGATTTAATGCGATCGGTGTTAGAGTTTGCAAAAATGTGGCGAAGTGATAAGTATTTGCGCAAGTTAGAGGCGATGATGATTGTGCTAAATACCGAGAAAATCTACATTTTAAGTGGCACAGGTGATGTAGTAGAGCCAGAAGATAATAAAATTGCAGCCATTGGAAGTGGTGGTAATTACGCACTTTCAGCAGCAAGGGCACTTGATAAATTTAGCTCTCTTTCACCAAAAGAAATTGTTGAGCAATCCCTTAAAATTGCTGGTGAGATTTGCATTTATACAAACACAAACATCAAGATTCTGGAGCTTGATAATGGATAAGACAAATATGACTCCAAAAGAGATTGTAGAGTATTTAGATGGATATATCATCGGGCAAAAAGACGCCAAACGAGCCATAGCCATAGCTTTGCGTAATCGCTACAGACGAATGCAGCTTCCAAAAGAAATCCAAGAAGAAATCACGCCTAAAAATATCTTGATGATTGGCTCAACTGGTGTTGGAAAAACTGAAATCGCAAGACGAATGGCAAAGATTATGGGCTTGCCATTTGTGAAAGTTGAAGCAAGCA
Source organism: uncultured Helicobacter sp. (assembly GCA_965120395.1). Taxonomy (GTDB): domain Bacteria; phylum Campylobacterota; class Campylobacteria; order Campylobacterales; family Helicobacteraceae; genus Helicobacter_B. The sequence continues at coordinate 7,021 of CBCPND010000033.1, read as the reverse complement.
AATATACAGAAGTTGGCTTTGTGGGGAGAGATGTAGAATCTATGGTGCGTGATTTGGTAAATGCAAGCATAGCACTGGTAGAATCAGAATCTAAAGTGAAAAATGAAAGCCAAATCAAAAATTATATTTTAGATAAAATCACACATTGCTTAATCCCGCCACTTCCAAGTAGTGCAAGTGATGAGAAGAAAAAGGAATATACCCAAAGCTTTGAAAAAATGCGCCAAAAGGTAGAATCTGACAAGGTGGATCATTTGCGCATTGATATTGAGATTTCTAAAAAGCCAGAGATGTTTGATAATGGGATGTCGCCAGATATTATCAAAGTGCAAGAATCTATCATTAAAGTGCTAAATCGAGAAGATAAAGTCAGGAAAAATCTAAGCGTAAAAGAAGCAAAAGAGATTCTACATCAAGAAGCCGCAGAGTCTGTGCTTGATATGGAAAATATTAGATTTGAAGGATTAAAAAGAGCAGAATCTAGCGGGGTTATTTTTATAGACGAGATCGATAAAGTTGCTACAGGCTCAAAGGATTCTCGCACTGATCCAAGTAAAGAAGGCGTGCAACGCGACTTATTGCCAATCATTGAGGGGAGCACAGTTGCTACGAGATATGGTGCGATAAAAACAGATTATATTTTATTTGTCGCAGCTGGGGCGTTTCATTTGAGTAAGCCAAGTGATCTTATCCCAGAATTACAAGGCAGATTCCCGATTCGCGTGGAGCTTGATGGGCTTGATGAAGAAGCGATGTATAAGATTCTAACCCAAACGCGCTCAAGTCTTATTACGCAATATCAGGCTTTGCTAAAGGTTGAAAGCGTGGATTTAGTATTTAAAGATGAGGCGTTGCAGGAATTAGCACGCTTTGCATATATGGCAAACCAAAAGACCGAAGATATCGGTGCTAGAAGGTTACATACAATTTTAGAGCGTGTGCTAGAGGATATTAACTTTAGTGCTGATGAATATAGTGGGCAAAAAATTATCATCGATAGACAAATGATTCTTGATAAGCTTGAAAATCTTGTTGGCAATACGGATTTATCGCGCTACATTTTATAGGTCAATATGATTAGTAAGGCTGGGTTTGTAGCACTCATTGGGCGTCCAAATTCTGGGAAATCTACACTTTTAAATCATCTTGTAGGCGAGAATCTAGCTCTTGTCTCGCATAAAGCAAATGCCACGCGTGATAAAATGTATTTCATCATTCCGCACACGACAAAATCAAACCAAAAATGCCAAATTGTTTTTATCGATACGCCCGGGCTTCATAAAAGAGAAAAAGCACTAAATCAATTTATGCTAGAAGTCGCGCTAAAGGTGATGAGCGATTGCGATTTGTGCGTGTTTATGGCTGTTGTAGGCGATGATGTAAGGCATTATGAGGAGTTTTTAGATCTGTGTAAAAAACCTCATATTCTAGTGCTAAGCAAAATCGATAAAATCTCACATAATGAGCTTTTCAAAGAGATAAAAAAATATGAAATTTTTACAAATAAATTTATATCCCTAATTCCTATAAGCACGAAAAAATCAACAAATATCAATACTCTTTTAGATTCTATAAGCGAGAATCTACCAGAATCTAGTGCGTTTTTTAATGAGGATGACTTAACTACGCGCACAATGCGTGAGATTACAAAAGAGATGATTAGAGAGAGTGTGTTTGAGAATGTTAGCGATGAGCTACCTTATGAAAGCGATGTGCTGATTGAGTGCTTTAAAGAGAGGCAAAACGGGATAAATGAAATTAGGGCAAAAATTTATGTGCGCAAGCTTTCTCAAAAAATTATAATGATTGGTAAAAATGGTGCGACAATCAAGCGTATAAGCACGCAAGCACGTATAAAAATCGAGAATCTAATGCAAGGCAAGGTATTTTTGCGCATTGATGTGGTGGTTAATAAAGATTGGGCGAAGGATAAAAAATCGCTTAAAAATCTTGGTTATGAGCTGTAATTAGCGTATAATCTCAGAGAGTCGAATCGGCGTGAAGTCTATTTCTTCGCAGCTTACATTGATACAGAATTTATTATGTGTTTTTTTGGTATGCATATGTCCGTGGATGTTTAAGCTACAATCACAGATTCTATAAATCTCATCTAAAATGTCGCGTGCAAGGTAGAATTTGTCGTTTTTCTTACGATTCATCACTGGGAAATGACTAAACATCACGCGCTCCTTGCCAAAGTCTGCTACAATTGCGTTTAGATAAGGGTTTTTTAAATCTTCACCAAATTTCTTTTTAAGCTTTTGCTTGATTTTATCTTTCTTGGGGATATTTAAAATGACCTTTTGACACACTTCCCAATCAGGTATTTTGCGCACAATCTTAAACTTGCCAATGTCATTGTTCCCGACAAGAAGGCATTTTTGTCCATTTAGTCTTGAGAGGTATTTATATCCGCTATCAAAATACAAATCACCCAAATGCAACACTTTATCATCGTGATCTATGGCTTGATTCCAGCGATATACGCTTAATTCATCAAAGATTTTAAATTCAGATCTTTTGGCTGTGATCTTGCGTATAGGCTCTTTTTTGAGCACAGCTTTATGCCCAAAGTGCGTATCTGAAATGAGAAAAGTATCAGGCGTGATTTGAAACTTCATTTTGGTTAAAAAATTCTTTTGGATTATAAATTTCAGTTATTTTACCACTCTCTAATCGATAGATTCTGGATGCTAGAGAAATTGTGCTTGGGCGATGGGCGATTAGGATTATGATTTTATCTTTTTTAATAGAATCTATGGTTTCGCGGATGGCTTCCTCAGTTTTCATATCAAGCGCACTTGTAGCTTCATCAAAAATCAGCACATCGCTATTTTTATAAATTGCCCTAGCAATTGCAATTCTTTGGCGCTGTCCGCCACTTAAATTAGAGCCAAACTCATCCAAAATCGTATAAATCCCATTTTCTAGATTCTCTATAAAATCCCACAATTGTGCTTTTTTTAGGCTTTCAATCACGCGAGATTCATCAATCTTGCTTCCATAAGCTACATTTGCAGCAATTGTGTCATTAAAGATAAAAATGCGCTGTGTAACGATAGTAATATGATTGCGCAGACTATGTTGCCTTAGGTCCTTGATATTAGTGTCATTGATGAGAATCTCGCCATTTGTCGTATCATAAAGTCGCAAAATAGCATTTACAAGTGAGCTTTTCCCGCTACCACTTTTGCCCACAAGGGCAATAATTTCATTTGTCTTTGCTTGCAGGCTTACGCCATTTAAGGCAGTTATATCATCATAATGCAAATACACATCTTGGATTTTTATTGAGTGAATCGGTAGTGTGAGTTGCTTGTTTCCATCAATGATTTTAGGGCGCATATCCAGAATCTGAGCGATCCGCTCTCCACCCACAAGTGCATCCTGAAAGTTGCTTACAATACCAATAATGCGCTTAATTGGTGTGTAAGTTAAAAATAAAGCCGTGATAAAAGCCCCAAATTCACCCGTAGTCATTTTTCCGCTAATCACTTCAGAACCACCTACAAAGATAACCACGCCTACAGCAACTGCGCCTAAGGTTTCCATAAGTGGTGCATTAAGCCCGCCTACAAGTGTGGCTTTGATCCCAAGCTTAAAAAAGTGCATATTTTCTTTTTTGTAGTGTCCCATTTCTAGATTTTCACCATTGTTGGCTTTGATAATCTCAGCGTTATTAAAAATCTCAGAGAGTTTGGCGGTGATATCGGAGTTTTTAGCTTGTGTTTTATGCGATATGCGTCTGATATGCTTTAATATGATCGATATAGGAATAATAGCCAAAGGCACAATTACAAGTGCGTAAAATGCTAAGCGCGGATTTTGATAAAATACCACGCTTACAAGTGCGATAACACTTAGAATCTCGCGGATAAATTCTGCGAAGTAGTTTGACACAGCTGTGCGCACAAGCCCAATGTCATTTGTTAAGCGCGCGATGAGCTCGCCTTTTCGCATTTTGTTAAAAAACTCTAAATCAAGATGCAACATATGAAAAAGCACATCTTCTCGGATTCTACGCACGATATCAAGCCCTATATAATTAACAAAATAAGTTTGTGCATAAGTGCCAAGACCTTTGCCAAAATACGCAGCAATCACGAGTAAGGGCAGAATATTAAGCATAGTTTTATCTTTATTTAAAAAAATCTCATCAAGCACAGGCTGGACTAAATACGCCGCATATGCAGTTGAAGCAGCCGTCAGCCCACCCGCTAGAATCGATAGAAAAAAGAATAAGTAATAATCCTTGATGTAAGGATAAAAACGTTTATAGAATTTTTTCATTTATCTACAACCACAAATAGAATCTTTAGTGTCTTAATCAATCTCAAATCCAGAATCTAAAATCGCTTCTTTGATTTGAGAAATGTCTGCTGGCAAGTCAAACTCCACGATAACTTGCTTTGTGTTTAAGTCTATTTTAATATCTTTTACACCTTCAACTTCGCTTACAAAAGATCTAATCTTTTGCTCACAATGCGCGCAATTCATTCCATTAACTTGCAAAATCTCTTTCACTCTTCACTCCTTAAATTTTCTTAACTTTTGCGCATTTAGCACGACACTCACACTGCTCGCACTCATCGCAAACGCCGCAACCATAGGATTTAGTAAGATTCCAAATCCATAAAGCACGCCACACGCAAGCGGAATACAAATGACATTATAACAAAAAGCCCAAAACAAATTTTGCTTAATGTTTGAAACAACGGCTTTTGATAGCTTTAGCGCATAATTTATGCGGCTTAAATCTTGGTTGAAAATAATTACATTTGCACTTTTCTCACTCATATCACTTGCGTTTGAAAAACTTACAGAAATATCTGCCGCTTCAAGCGCACCAACATCATTTACTCCATCGCCAATCATCATCACAACTTCGCCTTTTTGCTTTAGATTCTTTATGAAGGCAAGTTTATCTTGTGGCTTGGCATTGGCTTTGAAATCTTTAATGCCTAAAATTTTAGCAATGCGAGCCGTGTTAGCCTCATTGTCGCCACTTAGGATAAAAGGCTTAATATTGTTTGCTTTAAGGTTTTTTATGATTTGAGGTGCGGATTCTTTGATTATATCTTCTAAGAAAAGTGTGCCTAAAACCTCAATATTTGCGCCATTATTTGGTGATTTTAGATTTTTGGGTGTTTTTTTGGCAAGATAGATGCTAATGAGCGCGTCTTTGCTAGAATCTATAGGTTTTATATTATTGTTAGATTCTAGGTTCTCAAATAATTGTGCGCTACCTAAAAGATATGTTTGATTTTCAAAATCTGCTTGGATTCCATAGCCAACTAAAGCTTTGAAATTCGCACATTTTACAGGCTTTATGCTAGAATCTAGCGCTTTTTTAAGGATTGCTTTTGTGATTATGTGTTCGCTTCCTTGCTCGATTCCAGCGCAGATTGCTAGAATCTTATCAGGCGTTAGATCGCTAAAGCTTTTTATCTCTTTTACTTTGAGCTTAGCTTTTGTGAGGGTGCCTGTTTTATCAAAGACAACGCTTGTTGTGTCTTTTGCAAGCTCAAAAATTTGAGCTTTTTTAAAAAATATGCCATTTTTGTTTGCAAGCATATTGCCAATCATCACAGCCATCGGCGTGGCAAGCCCAAGCGCACAAGGACAAGAAATCACAAGCACGCTTATAAAAATCTCAAGCCCAAAGCCAAAATCCTTAAAAATCCACCATAAGATTCCAGCCACAAGCGCAATGCAAATCACAATTGGCACGAAAATCGCTGCGACTTTATCGGCAATTCTTGAGATTTTAGGCTTTGAGCTTGTGGCTTCTTGGATAAGCGATATTATAGAAGTTAGCGTGTTTTGCGCGCTTGTTGTCGTGGCTTTGATGAGGAAGGGTTGGTTTGTATTTAGGCTTCCGGCAAAGACTTTATCGCCTATTTTTTTATGCACAGGCAAAACTTCACCGCTTAACATTGACTCATCCACGCCACCTTCACCACTTACAAGCACGCCATCAACGGGAATGTAACTTGAAGGCAGAATCTTAATGATATCATTGATTTTGATTTGATCGATTGGGATTTTACGCTCGGTTGTGGAATCTAGAGAATCTAAATTTGTGGATTCTATGATTATGACTTCTTTTGTGCTGCGCGATAAAAGTGTGTTGATTACATCATTTGCGTTATCTTTTGCCTTTTCTTCGATCCTTTTGCCAAGCATCACAAAAGTGATAATCACACAAATGCTTTCAAAATAAAAATGAGCGTGATGAGAATCAAAAGATACATACATCGCAAACAAGCTATAAACAAATGCTGCAGAAGTGCTTATGGCAATGAGTGTGTCCATTGTCGGAGATTTGCTAAAAAGTGAGGCAAAGCCTTTGAAGTAAAACTTTCGCCCCATATGCATAACAATGAGTGCTGAGATAAGCTGAGTTAGGGCATTTATTTTAAAATCATCAAAAGGCGCAATAAGAATATTTGGTGAAAAAATCATAGGCAACATCGCCAAATACAGCACAAAAAGCGAAAAACACACACTAATGATAAGCCTTAAGCTTGGCGGGAGAAGCTTCTCATCAAGCGCGTTAAATTTGCCTTGCTTTAGCAGACTTAAAAATGGTAGATTCTTTATATCGTTTGTATCATAGCGAGTCGGATTGTAGCCTAGCCTTTTAATTAAGCTAAATATATCATCCAGCGAGGCTTTTTTCTCGTCAAATTCTATAAAGGCTGTTTTTGAGATGAGATTAACCTGAATATTTTTAATAAAATCTTTGCGTCCTAATGAACGCTCAATCCCAGAAGAACAAGCCGAGCAAGTCATACCTTCAATAAAGAATCTTGCCTTTTTCATTTGTATTATCCTTTATGAATTTTAGATTCTATGAATTTATCGCACATTTACTAGAATCTGCGTTTGTTCCATATAATCTAAAATACTAAACAGCAATTCTAAGATTTTTGATGAAAAATCGTTGCCACCAAGCGAGACAAGTAATTAAATAATTTGAGAGAGCTTATTAAGACCCCTAATCCGAAGTGTAGAATCA
>CBCPND010000032.1:0-5294 GCA_965120395.1 uncultured Helicobacter sp. | reverse complement strand
ACTTAAAGTTTGATTGATACAAGAATCTAAACATCGTGCGATATAAGATTCTACATTATAAGTTGGGATAATGATTGAGATGAGGGGAGTGTGCTGTGTTTTTATAAAGTGTGCTTCCATAAGGTTCTTAATGACTCCATAATGCTAATACTCAAAGTGCTATTATAACTTAAGAATGTGCTAAATTTTCTTTAAAAATCTAAGCAGAGATTTCGGAGTATATCGCCTTAAAAAATCTAGGATTCTCGTATACCTACCATATCGCTTCTCTTCAAATGCGCCAAGAGATGTTTTACTACGTCTATAAGCCATATGGCAAGGTTTGGAGAAAATCGTATAGAGAAATTGTTCTAATTTCTTATCAAAAGTCTCTTTGTGAGAAGAATCTAAAAAAAGAGGTTCTGCAAGTATCGCTAAATATGCGTTATCATCGCTATCTAAGCGTTGCACTTCCGCAAGAAGTGAGTCTAGATCGCTAATATCTGTGATTTGTATAAAGGCTTTTTTGTTTATCCCCCCCCCCCTCATCATTATTGGCAAAGTCATTGCCCCAATAGATTGGCACACTTTTTGCGGCTGCCGCTTGGATTAGTTTTTCGGTTATGTAGCCTGGTGTTGAAGAGTTTTCAAAACAGAGGCAAAATTTGCATTCTTGCTGGAAAGCGAACTTATCACTCACGCATTCTCCCATATTATTTAAAAACTTGCCTCCAGAATCTATTCTTTTATATGTGCTTAATTTTAAAAAAGCTTCTTTGCGGATAGGATCTCCTCTCTCATTGCTTACGACAAAACTACAGAATCTAGTCTTTTGTGATAAAAGAGATTCTGATATATTTTCGTGTTTATGCAGGGCATTTTTGTAATCTTGCTCATAGAAAAGATAGAGAGGATAGCGGATATATCGGTCTGCAAAATCTATATAATCAAACCCTATAGCATAATCACAAAAGTTAAAATTAGGCACGATATTTTCACCGGTATAAAAGATTTTAACGGAGTCTTTGTATCTAAAGTGTGTGTTGCCAAATACTGAGAAAAACACATATTGCGGATTTTTGCTATCTAGAATAACGTAGAATTTATGAGACAAAATCTCAATAAATCTTTGCTTAATGCCATCTATATCGCCAAAATCACAAAACCATACCCTCACTTCTTTTGCATTATATTTTGCTTGCATAGTCAGTCTTGTTGTGTTTGTTTGTCTAGCTGTGTAGTTTCCTCTTGTGGGTCTTTAAGCGTAGATTCTTGATCTTGTGGCTGTGTAGATTCTGGCTGGACAGATTCTTGCGTAGATTCTGTAAGATTGTCTTCTTGTGCTTTGGATTCTGTAGATTCTGCATCATCTTGCACCCTTAGATATAAGCTTACATCGATTCTAACGTCATTACTCATCATTGAGTAACTCTCCATTTTAAAATCCTTCTTAATATTAGTTTTGCCTGTGAGCGTGAGAATATATGCTTTTTCTTGCTTATTTAGAATGCTATCAAGTTGTATATCTTGAGTTACACCGTGCATTTGGAGTGAGCCATAGACTTTGCCTTGCGTATCATTGATTTTTTCGTATTTTGTCATTGTAAATTTGATTTGAGGGTATTTTTTGGACTCAAGTAGATTCTTGCCTTTGATATTTTCATCGCGCTTTTGACTTTTGCTATCTACAGAATCTGCTTCGATGACACCCTCAATTTGTGTGATTTCATCATTATCTATGCTGACAGAACCACTATATTCACCAAAGACACCATATACATCCATAAAGCCTATTTTGCTTCCTATGAAGCCTACTTTAGATTGCTCTTTATCGATTTGCAACACATCGGCAAAAACCGTATTGCTAAAGCCTAGCAAGCATATAATTTGGACTATCAAGATATATCGTTTCATTTTACTTCCTTATGTAAATTGTGGTTGCATTGTAGCATAAATTTATTTTTGGAATATTTATTTGGAGTTTAATAAGGCTTGGATTTGTTATTATGTAGTCACTTGTGTATAAATAGATTCTTTGTGGAATCTATCTTTATGATCTTGCTTGCAGGGCATTGTCATAGCTTATTTTACAGGGATAAATTAGAACATTTTTATTTAACTTTGCTATAATCCGCATTTATGATTTTATTTAGAAAGTAAGTTATGGATATTAAAATCTTAGTATGCTATCACAAGTTAGGGCGCCTCATTGGCAATAAATTTGTTTTGCCTATTCTTGTTGGCACAAAGAATATTTCGCATAATATTCTCTCTGCTTTTTGCAATAAGGCTAAACAACGGCAAGTTTCTTACTTTAGAGATGATATAGGGGATAATATCAGTCACCTTAATCCTAACTATTGTGAATTAACTGCGATATATTGGGCGTGGAAAAACTTGAAAGCTGATTATTGCGGCTTATTTCATTATAGACGCATTCTTAATTTTGCCCCCCCCCCCACATACTTAATAATATCCCACTTTTAAAATTTATTCTCTCAAACAGATATATCAAGCCAAAATATCTAGTTAAAGCTTGTCAAGAAGCGGACATAATCCTACCTACTCCTATAAGTGAAAAATTCACTATTTATGAGAATTATGCAAGCTACCACTATAAAAATGATATGGATTTATGCATACAATACATTCAGCAAAAATACCCTTATATGCAAGATATACTCAAAAAAACACTACACACACCACAATTCAGTTGGCATATTTGCAATATTTTTGTGATGAGAAAAGACCTATTTAACGAATATTGTGAGTGGTTATTTGATATTTTATTTGCCATTGCTCCTAGAATCCCAACTCATTCATACGACAAATATCAAGTGAGGGTCTTTGGATTCTTATCAGAGCGACTTTTAAATGTCTGGGTAGAATATAAGAAGGAAAGCACGCCACATTTAAAAATCAAAGAATATCCCGTGATTTTCTTAGAATTTAAAAGTCCTATACATTACCTAGTCCATTTTAGTGCACAGCAAAAAGGTAAAAAAACTATTAAGAGATTATTTATATGTGGTATTAGGGTGTGGAAAAGTATCAAGGAAGCAAATGAAAATTAAAAATTTAATCATTGGGGCTGGGCTAAGTGGAATCGTGTTAGCAGAAAGATTGGCTAGCAAGGGTGAAGAAGTCCTTATTATCGAGAAGAGAAATCATATCGGTGGCAATTGTTATGACTATGATTTAGATGGAATATTAGTTCATCAATATGGATCACATATATTTCATACCCAAAACCAAGAAGTTTGGCAATATCTCTGTAAATTTACTAAATTTTATCCTTATATGCACAAAGTTTTAGCATATATTGATGGGCAATTTGCTCCAATCCCTTTTAATCTTAATACATTACACCAGCTTTTTCCGCAAAGTATGGCTTTAGATATAGAAAATATGCTTTTAAAGCATTATTCATATGGGGATAAAATCTCTATTTTAAAGCTCAAGCAAAACAAAGAATTGCAATTTTTAGCAGATTTTATCTATGAAAAGATATTTTTGCATTATACGCTTAAACAATGGCAGTGTAGCCCATTAGAAATCGATAGTTTAGTATTTGATAGGGTTCCGATATCTATTAGCAAGGATGATCGATATTTCTATGATACTTATCAGGGCATTCCTTTTAATGGTTATACCAAAATGCTTGAAAAGATGATAGAATCACCTCTAATTACCATTCATCTTAAAACCGGCTTTGATGAGATAAAAAATAAAATTTCTTATGAAAGATTATTTTATAGTGGTGGGATTGATGAGTTTTTTGGATTTAGGTTTGGTGAGTTGCCATATCGATCACTTTTGTTTGATTTTGAACGATTAGAAATGGTAAATTTCCAAAATAATTCTGTTGTTAATTATCCTAACAATTATGATTATACTCGCATTAGTGAATACAAGCACTTCTTAAATTGCAAAACCAATCATACCGTTATTAGCTTTGAATATCCAAAGGCTTGGAAGCTTGGCGATGAAAGATATTATCCTGTCCCAAATAAACAGGCAAATGGTCTATATAATCTCTATGTAAATGAGGCTAAAAAACTAAATAATACCTATTTTATCGGGCGACTTGGAACATATCGGTATTTGGATATGGATGATACCATTCAAGAATCACTAAAGCTTTTTTCTTCACTTTATCACTAAGGCAGATTTAAGCCCGCAAATTACTTTTAAGAATATAAATTGTTTTGTGCATGTCATTTCAGATTCTAGAGTTTGACTTAAGCTTTTATCTGCCCCCCCCCCCATTAGAATCTTGTATTAATTCAAAATCACATAAGGCTTTTGGCTTAAATAGCACATCTATTTCATTACTAGCTAGAATCTCATTAAAAAATATCTCCTTGCTTTTTGCATCATCTTTATCTTGTGAGCCTTTTAGCACGCAATCTTTATAAGGAAAATTAAGCACGACTTCATCTTGCGCCTTTAAAAATCTCTTTTGTGCTTTAAATCCTAATCCTATCTTATTAGAAAACTTCGTATAGGATTTATCAAGCTCTCTATTATCAAGCAATTCTAAAAACTTATCTTTGTTAAATATGGCTTTACCGCTTACTTCTATGAAAAAGTCTTTTTGGTATTTTTCGTTTTTCATCAAAAATTCAATGATTTTTATATAATCATCTGTTTTATTAGAGATTATAGCCTGTCTAACTTCAGCAATAGAGCCAAAAGTTTCTTTAAGTTCTTCTAAAATCTGCATATTAAGAATCCTTTGAATACAATGCTTGATTATAGCGCAAGGTTAATTATAATAACTTTATATACTAGATATGCGAGCTAAAGTAAGAATAGAATTAAGGGATAAAAAGTAGTAGAAGTAAAAAACAATCCAAGCACTAAAAGTGCTATGGATTTATTAGATAGGGATGGTTTCTAATGTATTGTTTGTAGAATTTTGTGTAGGTGGAGGCGTTTGAAATTTAGAATCTATGCTTTAGAAGAGCTATTGAATCTAGGTAAATCTTTAAGGGAATATGTGAGAGTGTTTGGTGAGCCTTTTATTGATGGTAATAATGCCAAAATTTTTGAATGGGAAAATAATGAAAAAGTTAGATTTAGAGTTATTGCGGATGTAATAACAGAAAGACATATGAAAGATATTACACAAAATTATCAAAAGGGAGGGCCACAACTGCCACTCTCCCCTTTTGACAACCAAATTATAACCTTTTATTCTGATAGGAATCTTAATCAAAAAATGATTTTTAAGAATCCAAAAGTAGAAAAGTATTTTAGTAATCAAGAGCAAAAAGTTTTAGAAAATCAAGAATCTAAAAAGCTAAATACTA